>JBDNBY010000029.1:0-3845 GCA_039767595.1 Paracoccaceae bacterium
GGTATTGATAGAGCTCTGCCTCTATCCTTTTAAACCCATCTGCCACACGTTCTGCTTTGCTCATATCGGCCTCCGATACGGTAGCATCACGCGGAATCGTTGACCCGTCAACATTTTAATTGACCTATCAACTATTTTATGCGTGAATACTTCAAAATAACGGGAGGATACATCATGAAACGTATTTTTAAGGCGGCTGTCGCAGCCGTTGGATTTGCCGCGCTTGCAACATCGGCAATGGCGGAATGGACACCCCCAGGCCCGATCAAATTGATGATCGCCTTCGCCGCGGGTGGTGGTGCCGACACGCAGGCGCGCATGATCGCAGAAGAGCTTGAAAACAAACTCGGCTGGAAATTCATCCCCGAGCAAGTGACAGGCAAAGGCGGGATGAACCTCGCTATGGCGATGAAGGACCAGCCGAACGATGGCACTGTGATTGGCATGGCTGTGACAGAAACACTTGGCTATGCGATGCGCGCCGCCAATGCAGGTGTCGCGCCGTCAGATTTCACCGCGATCACCACAACGGCGGGTTTCCAGATGGGGATTGTCTCGCAATCCTCTAAGGGGTGGAAAACCTTTGCTGATGTCGTTGCGGCGGCAAAATCGGGTCAAGACATCCGTTTTGGTGTAATGAGCCCAAAACTCGCAGATTTGGCGTATTTGCTTGGCAAGGCGCAGGGGGTCGAATTTAACATCGTTTCTGTCAAAGGTGGTAAGGCCGTGATGAACGGCGTTGTTGCAGGGGATCTGGATGTGGGCTTTATGGCGGGTATCCAAGGCAAAGGCGTTGCTGCGGGCGATCTTGTCAACCTCGCATCTGCGCTTTCTGTTCCTTTGAAACAAACACCTGATGCACCGCTGCTTGCGGATCTTGGGGTGCCGTATGACTCTGATGGGTATTTTGCCTTTATCGGACCTAAAGGCATGCCAGCTGAAGCACGTGATGCCATCGCAGCCGCGATTAGCGATGCGATTTCGACCGAAGGCACCAAAGTGAACGGTTTGTTGAACAAGGCATTTGGCGGCCCAACAGTTATTGCAGGTGATGAACTTCAGGCTTTGATTGAAAGTGGCTTCGTTGCGGCAGGCGCGCTAATGAAAGCCGCATCTGAATGATGTAACTTGGCCCTGCTATTGTGCGGGGCCAATATTTGGCTTGATCCTATGTCCAAGGTTTTCCCTGTTCTCAAAGTGCATGGCGTTCTGGCCCTGCTTTGTCTTTTGCTCGCGCTTGGGGTGGCCTTGGTCTGGGTGCCGCTCGACAGTGCAAGCGGGATGATCGTAAAAGTGCGCCGCCAAGTGAATATTGGCGATGCCCTTGCCCCCACTCTCGCGGCATGTGTCATAGGGTTTGGCGCGCTTTTGATGATGTTCGAGCGCGACACAGGGCAGACCCCTGCGGTGACGCGCAAGAACCTCACCTTTGTAATGCGTCTTGTTCTTGTTTTGCTGGTTGGATTTTTCCTCATGCGATGGAGTGGCGAAGCCTCTGTTTGGATCGCGCGAAAGTTTACGGACGCTGACCTAAGCTATCGCATTTTGCGTGATACGGCGCCTTGGAAATACATCGGGTTCTTTTTGGGTGGCACGTTTATCATCACGAGTTTTATTGCCTTTAGCCAACATCGTCTGACGGCTCAGGCTGTGCTGATCGGGGTACTGGCCACAGTAGTATTGATCCTGTGCTATGATCTACCGTTTGATGATCTCTTGTTACCACCCAATGGGGATGTGTGATGGGGGTTTTTGACTATATTTGGCTTGGTATTCTTGCGGTGTTCCAAGGGCCGAGTGCCTTTTCCCTCTTTGGTTTGTCGATCTCGATCACGATCCTGATGGTTCTCGCGGGGTTCCTACTTGGCATCCTTGTCGGGGCGACGCCCGGTCTTGCGGGGCCAATGGCGATGGCGATTTCATTGCCGATCTTAATCTCGACCTTCGGGTTTAATGCCGATGCGCTGTTGCCTGTGATGGGGTTCTTGATCGGGATCATGAAGGGCGCAACTGTGGGCGGAGCGGTGCCTGCCATTTTGTTCAATACACCGGGAACGCCGGACGCCTATATGACCACGCTTGATGGCTATCCCATGGCGCAAAAGGGCAAAGCGCGCAAAGCCCTTAAACTTGCACATATCAGTTCCACCTCGGGGGATACGTTTTCGGACATCGTGCTTATTTTTTGCGCGCCGTTTTTGGCGGTTCTTGTGGAACGCTATCTTGATCTGCCTGAAAAAACCGCGCTTTTGATCCTCTCGCTTGCGTTTATTGCGAGCGTGATTGGAGGGTCTGTTGGCAAAGGTGTTATCTCGATGGGGCTGGGCCTTTTGGCGGCTTATATCGGCACGGGAGAAGATTTCTATCCACGTCTGTCGATGGGCACACAGACCCTTTCACAGGGGTTTTCTGTGACAACCGCTGTTCTAGGGGTGTTGATTTTGGGGGAAGTGTTCAAATCCCTCGAGGACCTTTGGCAATCACGCGCAAAAGGCAAGGCCCGAGAGAGCGTGATCCAAGACGGAGATCAGAAACTCCGCCTTGCCGATCTGCGTGCAATCGCGCCTTATATTGGCCGCTCGGCGGTTATTGGTACAGTGATAGGGGCGCTCCCGGGGATCGGATCGACCCTTGCAGCCACCTTGGGATATAGTTCTGGGTCAAGTCGCCATGCCCGCCGCCATGCGGATAAACCCCAATTTGGTCAAGGCGCCCCCGAAGGGATCGCCGCAACGGAGGCCGCCAATAGCGCCGTATCTGGCGCGAACCTGATCCCAGTCCTGTCGCTTGGCATTCCCGGAAATGCCGCCGCCGTGTTCCTTATCCTCGCCACTGAGAGCATCAGTGGGTTCAACCCGGGACCTGGTGTCTTCAAATTCACGGCGCAAACGGTGAACCCCGAATTGGTCGCGGCCTTTGGCCTCTTTACCATGATGATGCTGGGGAATTTCTTTAACTGGACCATTGGCGGGATTTTCATGCGCGGTGCAGGGGTCATGGTACGCATTCCCAAGTATATCCTGTTGCCGATTGTTCTGCTTTTGACGCTGACCGCGATTTACGTCCAAGATCCGAGGATGACCGCCATTTGGTTTGCCATTGGGTTTGGGTTCGTTGGATATTTTATGCGCCGCGTTGCAATGTCACCACTGCCTTTTGTCATCGCGTTTATCCTTGGCGGCAAACTCGAAGAAAGCGCTCGCCAAGCCTTTGCAGCAACAGGGGGGGATGCGTGGTTCCTCTTTAACAATCCGATCGCCCTAATTTTCATCGTCAGTGCAATTGGCTTTGTGTTCTATTCCCTTCGTAAACCAAAAGAGACTTCCTCATGACACGTCCGAATATTCTGTTGATTTCTGCTGATCAACAACGCGCCGATTGTTTTGGGTTTATGGGGCGGAACATCAAAACGCCGCATCTGGATCAGCTCGCCGCCGAAGGGACGCATTTTACGTCTTGCATCACGCCATCTGTTGTCTGCCAACCTGCGCGGGCGTCGATCCTGACAGGGCAGTTGTGTCGCACGCATGGGGTGCATGACAACGGGATCGATCTTGATCCAGAGGTGGGCGAAAAGGGTTGGGCAGGGGCGATGGCCGCGGCTGGATATGAAACCGCACTCTTTGGCAAGGCGCATTTTTCGACCTATCACACGTATGAGCCTACAGGCACGCCGGAATGTCTGCGATCTTCTGCACAGTATGACGACACATGGTACGGTCCCTATATGGGGTTTCAGCATGTTGAAATGATGCTGGTCGGCCACAACTGGTGGGCGCCAGAAAAGCCCCCTGCGGGTCAGCATTATGAACGGTTCTATCACATGGACGGGCGTGGGGACGAAC
>JBDNBY010000030.1:0-4124 GCA_039767595.1 Paracoccaceae bacterium
GCCTATGCGTCCGGTATCAATCCCCATGTTGAAAATGCCGTTTTGACATTGACGATTGCCCTCTTGATTGCGGTTGCGATCCAAGTTGTGGGCGTTCTGCTGGTGTCGGCGATGCTGATTATTCCTGCGGCGGCCGCACGTCCCCTCGTGAAAACGCCCGAAATGATGGCAATCGGTGCCGTGCTGATGGGGGTGCTAAGCGTTTTGGGCGGCATGCAGGGATCACTTTGGTTTGACACGCCGACGGGCCCGTCCATCATAAGCTGTGCCGCAATAGGCTTTGCCGCAACTCAGATTTGGTCGGCGATCATTGGACAAATTCGTGCAGGCGGCTAGACAGCTTTCTTACATATGGCTATTTAAAGTTCTATATTAAATGGAGCTTAAAATGCACAAATCTTCCATTCTTGGTGTCGTATTCACCATCATCACAGGCGCAGCACTGGCCTCTGAGACGGGGCGTGATGCGTATCGAAAGTGTAAAGCCTGTCACTCGGTGATTGCGCCTGATGGAGATTTCATTGTTCGAGGCGGGATGGTCGGGCCAAATTTATATGGCATTGCCGATCGCCCTGCCGCCGCAATCGATGGATATCGCTATTCAAAGTCCCTAACACAAGCCGGCGAAATGGGATTAAAATGGGATAAATCAAGTTTTACCGCCTTTGTCCAAGATCCCATGATCGGCTTTTTACGCGAAGTGACCGGCGATCCCAAAGCCCGCGGGCGCATGGGCTATGCGTTAGAGGATACACAGGAGATTAACTTGATCTGGGACTATTTACTCAAAATAAGCGAATAGTTTGATCATCTCGCGAACAGAAATCTAGAAATCCCGCTAAAGCGTGCTATAATCCCTTGGGCGAAACAAAACGGGGCCACGGTATATATTATGCCAAAAAGAGCCTTTTAACTGGGAGATGACTTATGAAACACTACTGGAAACACGCCACAGTTGCGGCAATTGCGATGGCTTTTGGAACCGAAGCGATGGCGACGGAATGGAGCGTATCGCTTTGGGGAAAACGTCGCGCGTTCACTGAGCATGTCGAAAAACTCGCCGAATTGGTTGATGCGAAAACCAACGGTGAATTCACATTGAACATCAGCTATGGCGGATTGTCGAAAAACCGTGAAAATCTTGATGGCATTTCGATCGGAGCCTTTGAGATGGCGCAATTCTGTGCCGGCTATCACCGTGACAAAAACCCCTCGATCACCGTTCTTGAACTGCCTTTCTTAGGAGTCACGTCACTAGAGCAGGAAATTGAGCTATCCAAAGCGGTTTATTCTCATCCTGCAACAGTTGCAGATTTAGAGCGCTGGAATGCAACACTTCTGATGCCATCGCCACTACCGCAGTATAACATCGTCGGATCAGGTGACGCGCCATCGACACTGGCCGATTTTGACGGTCTCAGCGTCCGCGCAACAGGCGGCATCGGCAAAGCAATGGAAGCCATCGGCGCCGTGCCAACCTCTATGTCCGCCTCTGAAGTACGCCAAGCGATGGACAGCGGTATCGTCCAGGCCGTCAGCTTTGCCCCTCACGCCCATATGTCCTTTGGCACTATCGAGAATGCGACGTGGTGGACTACAAACCTCAACCCAGGAACAGTGAACTGCCCAGTTGTCGTTAACACTGATGCGATGGCGGATTTGAGCGATGCACATCGCGATGCTCTTTTGTCATCAGTTGATGAGGCTTTGGATCACTACGTGAGCAACTACAACGGTGCCACAATGGACGCATGGGGCCCTGCATTGGCAGAGCGTAACATCACTCAAGTGACATTTGCAGATAGCGAAATCGACGCATTCAAAGCCGCTGCCGCCGCGCCGGCCGCCGCGGATTGGATTGCTGCGAACTCTGCCGCAGGGTTACCTGCACAAGAGCTTTACGATCTTGTTACAGGTATGATCGCAGCCGCGAAGTAAACCAACAGCCCGCCCCCCCGTTTGGGATGGGGCGGGCAGACGTATATTTTAGAGGTTGGGGTATGGCATCTGCTTCGCTCGTCATGCATGACGATAGTATATTAAGTAAATTAGACCGCCTGTTTTTAAAGCTCGAGCGCAACCTAGCTTTGGTCAGTGGAATTGCTGTGTTTTCATTGATGGTGCTCGCAGTCGTCTCTGTGGGCGGTCGTAATTTTTTACAGATGCCCCTGCCCGGTTATGTGGACTGGATTGAGCAGATCATGCCGTTGGTTGCCTTTATGGGCGTGTCATATGTGATGCGAGAAGGTGGGCACATTCGGATGGACATTGTGGTCGGTCAACTCAATGGCCGCATCTTGTATATCGTTGAATTTATAACAACATTGGCAGTGCTCTGCCTCATGCTTCTACTTCTGTGGGGCACATGGGCGCATTTTGAACGCAGCTTTGATTTTGCCGCCCCCCTGTGGAGTCGTGACAGTTCCATGGATATCGCCCTGCCGATTTGGCCGGCCAAACTCTTGGCGCCCGTTGCATTCGCTGTGCTGTGCCTGCGGCTCTGCCTGCAGCTCTGGGGCTATGCCCGCGCGGCGATCACAGGGCAGGCGATTGCGGTGCCCTTGGTCGCAGATGCCGCCACACAGGCGCAGATGGAGGCCGAGCAACTCCAAGCAGCTAGTCAAACACGGCAAGGGACACCGTAATGGAACCGATCGAGATTGGCCTATGGGTCACTGGCGGAATGTTGATTATGGTCGTCTTGGGCATGCGTGTAGCATTTGCCGCCGCTCTTGCCGGTATGCTTGGGCTGATTTGGATTTTTTGGTCAAAAAAGGGATATGATCCGCAAGATTTAAGCTGGGCCATTACAGTGGCGGCCAAAACAGCAGGACAAGTGCCGCATTCCAAAGTTTCAAGCCAAGCCCTTAGCCTGATCCCGACATTCATTTTAATTGGCTATTTGGCGTATTATGCAGGGCTTACCAAAGCCCTTTTTGAGGCCGCAAAACGTTGGATCGCGTGGGTGCCAGGTGGCTTGGCCGTCTCAACCGTCTTTGCAACGGCGGGCTTTGCGGCTGTTTCAGGTGCATCTGTTGCGACATCCGCCGTATTTGCGCGCATCGCCATCCCAGAAATGTTGGCCATCGGATATGATAAACGCTTTGCCGCGGGCGTCGTGGCGGCAGGGGGTACACTGGCGTCCCTTATCCCGCCTTCGGCGATTTTGGTGATTTACGCCATTATTGTTGAACAAGACGTCGGCAAGCTTTTGTTGGCCGGTTTTATTCCAGGGGCATTCTCCGCTCTGATCTATGGGGCCTTAATCATTGGCCTTGCCCTTACGATCAAAGGGTTCGGCCCCCCTGTACGCGGGTTTACATGGCGCGAGCGGCTCGTATCATTGCCACCTGCCCTACCGATTGTGTTCGTTGTCGTTGTGATAATTTTCTTTGTCTACAACCCTTTTGGCGGCGATGCTTGGGGGACACCGACCGAAGGCGGAGCCATCGGGGCGTTTGTTGTCTTTCTCATGGCAGTCTATCAAGGTATGCGCTGGTCTCAGCTCAAAGATGCTCTCATAGAGACCGCCAAACTAAGCGTGATGATTTTCACCATTATCTGGGGTGTCTTAATTTATGTGCGCTTCTTAGGGTTCGCAGATCTGCCGGGCGCATTCTCGGATTGGATCATGTCGTTGAAGATGTCGCCTATGCTTATCTTGGTCTGTATCCTGCTCGCCTATGCTGTACTGGGCATGTTTATGGATGCCATTGGAATGCTTTTACTGACACTGCCGGTGGTCTATCCTGCGGTGATGGCCCTAAATGGTGGGGAGTTTGTGTCCGCCGCTGACAGTACATTCGGGATGTCAGGCCCAATGTGCGCAATTTGGTTCGGCATATTAGTTGTGAAAATGGCGGAGTTCTGCCTAATTACCCCGCCCATCGGCTTGAACTGCTTTGTCGTGGCAGGGGTACGTGATGATTTGTCAGTGCAAGACGTATTCAAAGGCGTAACACCATTTTTCATCGCTGATGGGATCACAATTGCACTCTTAGTGAGTTTTCCTTCGATTGTGCTATGGCTCCCAAGTTTGGTCTAATATGGTATTTTAGGCAGCGCACGTGCCTCTCCTGTGTTGCTGTTATATGCAACCATACCACCGGATGCCGTGCTCAAAC
>JBDNBY010000031.1:0-4617 GCA_039767595.1 Paracoccaceae bacterium
CAGCTCGCCTCGTTTTTAGAGCGCTCCGAGCTGAGCCGCTCGGATCGTTTGGACTTCGATAGCATCCCGCACGCTCGGATCACACTGGATCAAATCGTGGCGCTCTATCAAATTGCAGCCATTGAAACAGGCGACGAAATGATGGGGCTGTGGTCACGGCCCATTCGCCCGCGCGCGCTGCAACATTTGCTCACCACCGTGCGCGAGGCGCGCAGCTTGTCGTCCGCGCTGTATCGGTTTTCGACCTTTTGGAATTTGCTTTTGGATGACTACCAGTTTGAATTGATCGAAGAGAAGGCCACGACAAGCTTGCGCCTTGTCGCGCGCGGCTCGCACACGCCCCAACGATTTGGCCATATGCTGATCCTTAAATTGGCCCATGGGCTGATCTCGTGGTTGGCTCGAAACGAAGTGCCCATGCAGGCGGTCAGCTTTGCCTTTGCCCGCCCTGAGTTTGCCGAAGATTACGCGATGATCTTTCCCGCGCCCATTTCATTTGACGCCCCGCAGTCCAGCATCAGTTTCGCCACAGCCGATCTGGGGCGCTCTGCGCCCAGAGATGCACGGGCCTTGACCGAATTTCTCAAAAATGCGCCGCGAGATTGGATTTTCACCAAATATCGCGAGCATACCCAATCCCTGCGCGTGCGTGAATTTCTCTATCGCGCTGACGGCTCAAGCGCACAGCTGGGCGATGCGGCGCAGGCTTTGGGCATGACCCCCCGCACATTGATGCGCCGACTTGACGCCGATGGCACGTCGTTTCAAGCGATCAAAGACGGCCTGCGCCGCGACCTTGCCATTGCCGAGCTTAGCGCCGGCGACAAGAGCATTGACGAAATCGCTGATATGATCGGCTTCTCGTCATCCGCGAATTTTCACCGCGCCTTTTCAAAATGGACGGGCGTCACACCTGGCACATATAGACACAAATCGTCTTAGAATGGTGCAAATGTAGTAAATTCTCAACTCAATTTGTCACTTTATGATAATTCACTGTCCAACCAAGAGATAGCCGAACCTTGGCCCTTTTGATATATATCTCTCCACACAGATGACGCGCCGCGCCGCCGCGCACGCCATGAGCACCACCAAGAGGACATGACATGAACAATATGACAAGTAAGATCGACACGATCCTTGCCGCCGCCAAAGACCATTGCGACACCGTTATTAAACCTAATATCGACGCATGGAACGCCGCAGGCACATGGCCCCGCGATGCATCGGACAAGGCCGGCGCCTTGGGACTAACTGGCCTTTATGCGCCAGAAGAGTTTGGCGGTCAGGGCCTTCCACTAGGCGAAGGGATCCGCGTTTATGAAGAGCTTGGCAAAGGGGATGGCGCCTATGCGTTTGCCCTGTCGATGCACAATATCTGCACCTTTGCGGTCTGCGGCTACGGCACAGACGCATTCAAGGAAAAATGGGCCAATGACCTCACATCTGGCCGCAAATTGGCGAATTTTGCTTTGACCGAGCCACAGTCGGGCTCGGACCCGATGAACATGTACTCGCGCGCTGTCATCAACGATGATGGCACATGGACGGTCAGCGGCGCCAAAGCATGGGTCAGCCTCGCAGATGAGGCCGACGTTTACTTGACCGTCGTCAAAACATCTGACGCACCAGGTCACAAAGATATGGCCATGATCGCCATTCCAAAGGACGCCGCAGGCCTATCCTTTGGTCCAATGTATGACACGCCCTCTTATGAATTCTTGCCCATGAGCGAGATGTACATGGACAATGTTGTGGTGTCTGAAGAGAACATCATCCTCCCCATTGGGCAAGGCCTCCAAGGGTCATTGATGGCGATTGATATCGCCCGCGTTTCAATTGCTTCTGGCTGCTGTGGTTTGATCGAAGCGGCGCTGGATACCGCGCTATCCTATTCGAAAAACCGCAAAATGTTCAAAGGTAACAACCTTGATCTCGACGGCATTCAATGGATGCTGGGCGAAGTGGCTACGGATCTCGAAGTGTCCCGCCTCTTGTATCGCAAAGCGGCCAACGCGCTTGGAACGGACGAAGGCCCATTGATGGCCGCGCATGCAAAGCGCTTTGTTCCAGATGCGGCGGTCCGAGCGGCCAACACATGTACCCAAGTTCTCGGCGGTATGGGGCTGCTTCAGTCATATGGGATGGATCGCTTGTCGCGCCTGTCGCAAATGTTGCGCATCGTCGATGGCACAACTGAGATCAGCCGTGTGGTCATTGGGCGTCATTTGCAAAAACGCGCAAAAACATTGCCTGACCTGCCGGTGCCAAAAGGATTTGGCGAAAAGTAAATAAAGACAGGCGGCGCGGGCCACGCTCGCGCCTCTTGGGCTTATGGCTTGATGTGAGCCTGTCACATCGCGCTGGTCATTTTGGGAGGAGCGGCCATGCAAACAAACTTTGATATGTTTGAAAAAACACCCGCGAATTACGTGGCATTATCTCCGGTCTCGTTCTTGGCGCGGGCTGGCGATCTCTATGGTGCCCGCGAGGCGGTTATTTACAACGAAATCCGCCGCAGTTGGGCCGAAACCATCACACGGGTCGAGCGTGTTGCCGCGGGTCTCATTGCCCGCGGGATTGAGCGCGGCGACACAGTCACCGTTTTAGCCCCCAATATCCCAGAGCTGTTCGAACTGCATTACGCCCTGCCCATGACTGGGGCCGTGCTCAATACGCTCAACACGCGGCTCGAAGCGGAGACAATCGCCTATATTCTGGATCATGCGGATACAAAACTCGTGATTGTGGATGGCGAATTGATCCCGCTTTTGCAACGTGCCTTTGATATTCTAGGGCGCCAGATCGACACGATTGAGATCCAAGATTCCGATGCGGCACAGTCCCAAACCATGGGCAGCCCGACATACGACGAGATCATGACCGATCCCGCCTCAGTGCGCCCGATGACCGGCCCCGCGGATGAGTGGGATGCCATTGCGCTCAATTATACATCAGGCACCTCAGGGCGGCCCAAAGGTGTGGTCTATCACCACCGCGGCGCCTATTTGATGGCGCTTGGCACTGTCGCTGCATGGCAGGCGCCGTTTCATCCCGTCTACCTCTCGGTGGTTCCGATGTTCCATTGCAATGGCTGGGGACATCCGTGGATCATGGCGATGCTTGGGGCAACGATGGTCTTTACGCGCAATCCGGCACCTGAGTTGATCCTTAATGCGATCAACACGCATGGTGTCACGCATTTTGGCGCGGCGCCGATCATTTTGCAAATGTTGGCCGAGGCCGGCACGGAGACAGCCTTTGATCCCAAAATCAAAGTCATGACCGCGGGCGCGCCGCCCCCGCCTTCTGTTTTGGAAAAGACAAAAGCGATGGGTTTTGACGTGATGCAAGTCTATGGCCTGACGGAAACCTATGGCCATATCACACAGTGCCTATGGCAAGAGAGCTGGGACGATCTGACCTCCGCGGATCAAGCCACAAAACAAGCGCAACAAGGCGTGGCCCTACCCATGGTTGAGGCGGCGCATGTCATCAACACCGAGCAAATGACCAGCGTGCCGCGCGACGGCAAGACCCAAGGCGAAATTGCTATTCGTGGCAACACAGTCATGAAAGGCTATTACAAAGATCTCGACGCCACCAATGCCGCCTTTAAAGATGGATGGTTTTGGTCGGGCGACGCGGCTGTGATGGACGATCTTGGATATATCCAAATTCGTGACCGCCTCAAAGATGTGATCATTTCGGGCGGCGAGAATATCTCGTCTGTCGAAGTCGAGGCGATCCTCTATCGTCACCCCGCCGTGCAGGCCGCCGCTGTAGTGGCCAAGCCGCATGACAAATGGGGGGAAACGCCCTGTGCCTTTATCGAACTTCGCGAGGGTCACAGCCCAAGTGAAGAAGAGATCATCGCCTTTTGCCGCGAACACCTTGCCGGGTTCAAGGCACCAAAGACCATCATCTTTGCCGATCTGCCAAAAACATCGACAGGTAAAATTCAAAAGTTCCAACTTCGCGAACAGGCCAAGACTCTACCGTAACCTATCGCGCCTAATCAAGAGTACATCCCATGAGTTACATGATCTCTCCTTCGCGTCGTCTCCGGCGCACTGTGTTTTCCGATGGCGTCGAAGCCGCGGGCGTCAAAGGCTATACTGTGTATAATCACATGCTTTTGCCGACTGTGTTCCGCTCGGTTCAAGAGGATTACCATCACTTGAAATCGGCGGTCCAAGTCTGGGACGTCTCGTGCGAGCGTCAGGTCGAGCTGCGCGGCCCAGATGCAGGCCGCTTGATGCAAATGCTCACACCGCGCGACATGCGCACAATGCCCGATGATCAATGTTGGTACGTACCCATCGTGGACGAAACGGGCGGCATGTTAAATGATCCAGTGGCCGTAAAACTGGCCGAGGATCATTGGTGGATCTCGATTGCCGATAGTGATTTGCTCTATTGGGTCAAAGGGATCGCCAATGGATGGCGTCTGGATGTTTTGGTTGATGAGCCAGACATCAGCCCCTTGGCCGTCCAAGGCCCCAAAGCCGACGATCTTATGGCTGATGTCTTTGGTGATGCCGTTCGGGATATTCGGTTTTTCCGCTATAAAAAGATCGAATTTCACGGCGAGCCGATGGTCATCGCCCGCTCTGG
>JBDNBY010000032.1:0-22462 GCA_039767595.1 Paracoccaceae bacterium
CATTTATCGCCTTGCACGGCAACGGGCCAAATCACCACACGGCGCGGAAACCTGTCGCGCAATCGGTGCAAAATATCGCGGATCACCGCACCCGAGGGCGAGGTCACGACGCCAATCACGTCGGGCAAATAGGGGATCGGCTTTTTGCGCCCATCGTCAAAGAGCCCCTCAGCGGCGAGTTGCTTTTTACGCCGCTCGAGCATCGCCATCAGCGCACCGACACCAGCGGGGCGGATATCTTCGATAATTAGCTGATATTTCGATTGCCCGCCAAAGGTCGAAATACGGCCCACGGCGATGACCTCTAACCCCTCTTCGGGGCGAGTTTGCAGACGGGCGACCACGCCCTTCCAAATCACCGCAGATATGACCGATTTGTCATCTTTGAGGTCCAAATAAAGATGCCCCGAGCGCGGCATACTCAGCCGCCCCACCTCGGCGCGAATGCGGACGTGGGAAAACTCCCCTTCGATCACACGCTTAATAGCCCCCGACAGTTCGGAGACTGAAAACTCGGGCGCGTTGGATGGGGCATTGGGTTCAATGAGGTCTGACATCTGTTCTCTTGTTCTTCGTTCAATGTCAGCTTAGAACGCATGCAACAAAAGTCCAAGCAGGAGATTGCAATGAATATTCTGATTTTAGGCAGTGGTGGCCGTGAACATGCCTTGGCTTGGGCCGTGCAGCAGAACCCAAAATGCGAAACGCTCTATATCGCGCCGGGAAATGCGGGGACCGGTGCGCAGGCGGTGAATGTGGAATTGAACCCCAGTGATGCCAAACAAGTGATTGCCTTTTGCGCAAAAAAGGAAATTGACCTTGTGATCATTGGCCCCGAAGCCCCTCTGGCGGCGGGTGTCTCGGATGCGCTGCGCCATGCGGGGATCTTGACCTTTGGGCCCTCGCAAGCGGCGGCGCAGCTAGAGGCGTCCAAGCATTTCACCAAAGAGGTTTGCGATGCCGCGCACGCGCCAACCGCAGGCTATGGCCATTTCACGGACGCCGAGGCCGCCAAGGCCTATGTCCGTGCTCAAGGGGCGCCGATTGTGGTCAAGGCCGATGGGCTGGCCGCGGGCAAAGGGGTGATTGTTGCGATGGATGTCGACACCGCCCTCTTTGCCATCGACGATATGTTCGCCGGCAGCTTTGGGGCCGCGGGTGCCGAAGTGGTGATCGAAGAGTTTATGGACGGCGAAGAGGCGTCCTTATTTGTGATCTGTGATGGGACCACGGCCCTGCCGATTGGAACTGCCCAAGATCACAAACGCGCCTATGATGGCGATGAAGGGCCAAATACCGGCGGCATGGGCGCCTATTCGCCCGCCCCCGTCCTCTCAGATGAGGTGCAAGCGATCGCCATGCGCGACATTGTCGAGCCAACTTTGCGCGTGATGGCCGAGCGCGGCACACCGTTTTCCGGCATTTTATACGCAGGCCTCATGATCAAAAACGGCCAGCCGCGTTTGGTCGAATATAACGTGCGCTTTGGCGATCCTGAGTGCCAAGCCATCATTATGCGCCTTGGGGCCCAAGTGCTTGATGCGATCGAAGCCGCGGCCCAAGGCACGCTGAACCAAATGCAAATCCATTGGGCCGATGACCATGCGATGACCGTCGTTTTGGCGGCCAAAGGCTATCCAGGCGCCTATGACAAAGGAACAAAGATCATTGGGGCGCGGCGTGTGCCCAGCGATGTGGATCACATGCTCTTTCATGCCGGAACATCTGAGGTGGAGGGCGATCTCGTGGCCACTGGCGGCCGCGTTTTGAATGCCACGGCGCGCGGGGCCACCTTACAAGAGGCCCGCGATCGTGCCTATGCGATGGCGATGAGTATTGAGTGGCCAGAGGGGTTCTATCGCACCGACATTGGCCATCGCGCGCTATGACCCGCATGCTGTGAAACATGTGCCTTTTGCGGACGTGCAATACGGCGTCAAAATAGGACACAAAAAATAAGGGCCAGCGACTTTGGATCGCGGGCCCTTATTGCTGTATTAGATTTGCTTTTCTGGCATATAGACTTTGAGACCATCCAGTGCATCTGTCACCTTGAGCTGACATGTCAACCGCGAGCGCGTGCTGTCTGGCTCATAGGCGAAATCAAGCATATCCTCTTCCATCGAATCCTTGGCAGGTAGCTTGTCCACCCAAGCTGCATCCACGTAAACGTGACAGGTCGAACAGGCGCACGCCCCGCCGCAGTCAGCGTCGATACCAGGGATGCTATTGTCGCGTGCCCCTTCCATAACTGTGAGGCCCGTGGCAACATCAACGACATGCTCTGCGCCGCTATGCTCGACATAGGTGATCTTTGGCATTTATCTCTCCTTCTCTTGAATTACGCAGGTAAGTAGCCTGTTTCACAGTTCAAGGAAATTCAGAAAACGACCTGTCAGAAAACTTATTACCGATAGGGTGGTCGGAACTTGATTTTTGTTCTTTATTTGTTCTATAATTACACAATGCAGATCATATCAACACAGACCGCAAATCACAGACACTGGCCCCGCCCGCCCAAGGCGATCATGGCACAGGATTTACACATTCCCCCCCAAGGGGCGCCAATTTGCGTAGCGGGGCTTGTGATTTTGCGACAACGGCCCGGCACGGCCAAGGGCGTGGTGTTCATCACTCTCGAAGATGAAAGCGGCACGGTGAATGTCGTCTTATGGAGCAAAATGATGGAGGCCAACCGCCGCAGTGTCATGACGGCGCGACTGATGCGCGTCACAGGGCGCCTCGAACGGGCCCATGGTGTGGTGCATGTGATCGCGCAAACTGTGGAAGATATATCATATATGCTTGATGATTTGGCGCGGCCCCTTCCCTCAGCGTCACAATCTGAGTAAGGCTATGCCAAGTAGGGGAGAGGCGTATGGGGCAATGGCACACTCAGATCAAAGCATGGGGCATCATCGCGATGGTCAGCGGCTGTTTGGCCCCTGTCGCGCCCAGTGATCCCAATGCCCCAGACGGCGCGCCCCAAGGCACCTGTTGGGCCAAATGGACCCAGCCTGCTGTCCTCGAAAGCCGTACGTATATGCGCGAGACGCAATCGGGCCAATTTGAGACCTATACGGAATATAACGAACTCGAACAGCGCCGCGACCATGTGTTTCAAACCCCCTGCCCCAAAGTATTCACAGCCTATTATATTGAAACGTTGCAGCGTGCGCTCAAAGTGCGCGGCTTTTTTGATGGTCCCGTGACGGGCATTTATGACAGCGCGACCAAAGCGGCGATCAAAGCCTATCAAACCACCAAAGACCTGCCCAGTGATCAACTGAGCGTTGAGACGGCTGTTGAGTTTGGCCTCTTACCCGTCGAGATTAATCCATAGACGCCAATGAAAAAACCCGCGCTGTCACCAACGCGGGTTTTGAGTTGCAATTGATCGCGTGGCTTAGTCGATGGCCACGGCCACAAACCGTGTATCCCCATCGCGCAGCACCAGCAGCAGGGCCGAGTTGCGGCCGGCGTCTTTGGCCGCGGCGAGGCCCGCCTCAACATCTGCCGGTGTCTCCACGGGTGTGCGGCCCACTTCGCGGATGATATCCCCGCGGCGCAGCCCTTTTTCAAAGGCATCTGACTCCGCATCAATATCCATCACAACGACACCGCTGACCTCAGCATCGAGACCCATCCCCTCACGCACAGCTGGCGTGATCGGCGAGAGGGTCATGCCGTTGATCTCTTGGTTTTGCGGCTTCGCAGGTGGTGCTTGTGGCTCTGGCGTTGGGAAGGCACTTGCCTCTTCAGTTTCGCGGCGCCCCAAGGTGACGAGGATGGTCTGTGTTTCGCCGTCTCGCAAAATCACAGTGCGCACTTTGGCACCAACAGCAGCATCACCGACGATCGCAACCAATTCCCGCGTGTTGGACACGTCTTGCCCATCAAAGGACAAAATGACATCACCTGCGAGAATACCTGCCTCTTTGGCGGGACCCTCGGGCACTTCTGACACGAGGACGCCTTTGGTGTTGTCCATCCCAAGCGCATCGGCCATATCTTGAGAAATGTCTTGAATCCGAACGCCCAGCCATCCGCGGCGCGTCTCGCCATACTCAATCAGCTGATCGACCACTTTGGATACGACGTTCGACGCCATCGAAAACCCAATCCCGATTGAGCCGCCCGTTGGCGATAAGATCGCGGTGTTCACACCGATCACTTTGCCATCCATGTTGAACAATGGGCCACCTGAGTTGCCGCGGTTGATGGCCGCGTCGGTTTGAATATAATCGTCATAGGCACCGCTCAGCGATCGACCCCGTGCCGAGATGATCCCCGCAGACACCGAGAACATCTGACCCAGTGGGTTCCCCACAGCGATCACCCATTCCCCGACGCGCGCCTCATCTGAATTGCCAAACGCGACAACAGGAAGGGGCCGATCCGCATCAACTTTGAGGACTGCGATATCGGTTTTCGGATCTGTGCCCACGAGTGTGGCCTCGATGCTTTCGCCATTGAGGAATTCGACCATGATTTCATCGGCATCTTCGATCACATGGTTGTTGGTGACGATGAGACCATCTTCGGAAATCACAAAACCGGACCCGAGACCCTCTGACGGACGGCGACGCTGGTCGTTCCCACCATTGCGATCTTGGAATTCACGGAAGAAATCTTCGAACGGGCTGCCTTCGGGGACCATGCCTTCAGGCAGGTCCGGCATAGTATTTTCCACCGCTTCGGATGTTGTGGTGATTTTCACCACAGAGTCGCTGACGGATTCGGATAAATCAGCGAAGGATGCTGGAGCGGCCGAAGCCGTAGTAAGCATTTGAAATAAAATGAAAACCGACACAAGTAGAGTGAGCGCCAATTGCTGGCGATACTGTTGTGTCTGGTGCCACGCGAGACTAAGCGCTTTGCTCATGCGTGAATACCTCCTTGTTATAATCGGCATATCTGCGACGGACATCGTCTGAAACAAACCTATGGCGATTGTCAGAATTTACAATGCAAGAACGGGCCATATCGCGCGTCTGTGATACGATTTGAGCGACTATCAGCCGAACAAACTGGCCAAAAACAAAAACACAACTCCAAGCGCCGCCACAGCTAGACCTGTGTTTTGCACGGCCTCTGGCGGGCTGTCTTTGAGCATTTCAAGCAAACGTTCAATGAGACGAGGGG
The DNA here is from genome assembly GCA_039767595.1 of Paracoccaceae bacterium. Taxonomy (GTDB): domain Bacteria; phylum Pseudomonadota; class Alphaproteobacteria; order Rhodobacterales; family Rhodobacteraceae; genus JBDNBY01. The sequence goes on from JBDNBY010000032.1 coordinate 5,146, forward strand.
CCAGCGCATAGGCCAGCCCCTCGAAAATCAGTAAAAATGCGATCGCGACAAAGATCGTCTGCAGCATTTACCGCCCCGTTTTTGAATTAAAATATTCAAAGAATTCGCTATCGGGCGACATCACAATCGATGATCCCTGATCCGCAAGTGCCGTGCGATATGCAGACAACGAGCGGTAGAATTCAAAGAACTCAGAATCCGCGCCATACGCTTGGGCAAATATGCCGTTACGTTCCGCATCTGCTTCACCTCGAGTGATCTCCGCTTCGCGGCGCGCTTCTGAGACGATCTCGACTTGGGTCCGGTCGGCCAAGGCGCGCACACGCTGTGCCGCCTCTTTACCGCGAGCAATCTCATCTGCTGCCTCGCGCTCACGTTCAGCGCGCATACGCGCATATGTCGCCTCAAGGTTGTTGCGAGGAAGATCTGTCCGTTTCAACCGAACGTCGATGATTTCAATGCCCAGCTCTTTGGCCCCATCAGCGGCGCCATTGCGAATACGCTGCATCAATGCGGCCCGATCTGACGACAGGATTTCGTTCGAGCTGACAGAGCCGAGAACTTCACGCGTTTGGGCGCGTAAAATTGAGTCCAACCGCAACTCGGCCGAGGTGACACCGCCGGTACCCACCGCTTGGCGGAACTGTTCAACATTATCAATTCGGTAGCGCGCAAACGCATCGACAACCAACCGGCGATCATCCAACGGCGTGACCTCTAGAGGATCGACATCGCGGCTCAAAATACGGTCATCATAACGGACAACAGTTTGAATAAGCGGGATTTTAAACGTCATTCCAGGCTCTTCTTTGACCGAAACAACGCGGCCAAACTGCAGAACGAGCGCTTTTTCACGTTCGTCTACGATCACAATCGCCGACAACACAGCAGAGACAATCACTGCTAAAACGACACCAAGTACACCTAATTTTTGCATCGTTATTCTCCTGCTCTTGATTTGCGGCCCAATTCATTGAGAGGCAAATACGGCACGACACCTTGCCCACCCGCGTTTTGGTCGATGATCACTTTGTCCAAGTTGCCCAAGACTTCTTCCATCGTTTCCAGATAGAGACGCTTGCGGGTCACATCTGGCGCTTTTTGATATTCGTTCAAAACCGCGGAGAAGCGGCTGGCTTCACCTTCGGCCTCATTCACGACCCGAGCGCGGTAAGCTTGCGCCTCTTCTAGCGTCTGCGCCGCTTCACCGCGCGCCGCAGCGACACGTTGGTTGGCATAGGCATCCGCTTGTTTTTCTAAGCGGTCCCGCTCTTGTTCGGCATCTTGAACGGCACGGAAGGCGTCGATCACTTCTTCTGGCGGGTCGGCCTTGTCAAAGTTCACACGCACAATGTTCACGCCGCTGTCATAGCTATCAAGCGTGGATTGGATTAAATCCGTCAAACGGCCTGCAATCGCACCCCGATCTCGGTTCAAAATCGGCGCCAGTTCGGATTGGGCGATAATTTCGCGCATCGCCGATTCTGATACAGCGCGGATCGTTTGGCGCGGATCGCGCAAGTTAAAGAGGTATTGCGCCGGATCCGAAATGTTCCAAACCACTTGAAAATCAATATCAACAATATTTTCATCGCCCGTGAGCATCAGGCCCGCGTCGCCGCCAATGCCGCCCACACCAATATCTTCAGATTGCTCGCGGCTCACGGGCAATACTTCATACGTGACCAAGGGCCACGGCGCGATATTCAAACCAGGTCCGCCCGTTTGGTAATAGCTTCCAAGGAACAGCTCGACTGATTTTTCTTCAGGCTTTACGGTGTAGACGCTGGCCGCACCCCACATCACCACGGCCGCCGCCGCTGCGATCCAAAACATGCCTTTGGGCAAGCCTTCGCCGCCGCCGCCCGTGCCACGGCCCGAGCCGTTACCACCTTTGCCGCCCATCAAAACGCGCAGCTGTTCTTGGCCTTTGCGGACAAGATCATCGATATCTGGAATTTGTGGGTCGTTCTGGTTTGGACGACGTCCGCCGCCCCCATTTGGACGACGATCGCCACCGCCTGATCCGCCGCCCCATGGGCCTTGGTTATTTGAGCTCATAAAACTATCCTTGGTGTTTTATTTGGGTTTCTACTTAACTGGACTGCATAGCCCTCTATTTCAAGTGCTGCGCACAGGTTCTTTGAGTGTGACCAATTCTTCGGACATCGTAGGGTGCACGGCAACAGTGCGATCAAAATCCGCTTTGGTCGCGCCCATTTTGACGGCAATCCCAGCCAATTGGATCATTTCGCCGGCATTTGGTGCGACGATATGACAACCCAGCACGCGATCTGAGGTGGCGCAGACGATGAGTTTCATCATCACTTTTTCTTCTTTGCCTGCAAACAAAGAGCGCATCGGCCGGAACGACGTGGCATAGACATGAATGGGCCCTTGCGCCGCCGCCGCCTCTTCGGACAGGCCAATTGTGCCAATCTCGGGCTGCGTGAAAATTGCCGTTGGGATCAAATCGTGATCGGGGGATGTGGGTGTCTGCCCAAAGACCGTTTGCACAAAGCACATCGCCTCGCGAATGGCGACCGGTGTCAATTGCACACGGTCGGTGACATCGCCGACGGCATAAATGGATGGGATATTTGTCGCGCCATAGCGGTCCACTTCAACTGATCCATTCGCGCGCATCGTCACGCCCACCTCATCGAGGCCAAGGCCGTGGGTGTTCGCAGCGCGCCCTGTGGCCATCATGATCTGATCATATTGGCCGTGCGTGCCATCTGTGAAATGCGCCGTCAGGCCATCTTGGGTTTTCTCGATCCGCTCGACATTGACGCCCGTCCGCAGATCCACGCCGCGCAGGCACATGTGATTGGCGACAAAATCCCGCACTTCGCGATCAAACCCCCGTAGGATTTGCTCCCCGCGATAGACTTGCGTCGTCTCAACGCCCAGACCATTCATGACGCTGGCAAATTCGCACGCAATATATCCACCGCCGACAAATAGGATTTTGCGCGGCAGTTGCGGCAAATGAAAAATCTCATTCGAGGTGATCGTATGTTCAGCGCCGACAATATCGGGTTTGACCGGCCAACCGCCCACGGCAATCAAAATCGTTTGTGCGGTTTTTTGTGTACCATCGGCCAATTCAACGGTATGCGGCCCGACCACTTTGGCCCGATGATCAAACCGCTCAACACCAGAGCCATCAAGCAGATTGCGGTAAATCCCTTCAAGACGATTGAGTTCTGAGTTCAGCTTGCCGTGGAACGTGGGCCAAGAAAAGTCGCCCGTTGGCATATCCCAACCATATCCGCGCGCTTCGGCGGCCAGTTCAGAAAATTCAGACGCATAGACCATCAGCTTTTTGGGCACACAGCCGCGGATCACACAGGTCCCGCCATAGCGGCTTTCTTCTGCGATCGCGACGCGCGCACCATATTGCCCTGCGGCGACCCGCGCGGCGCGCACGCCGCCCGATCCGCCGCCCATAACAAATAAGTCGTAATCATAGCTCATCATGTCACCTTTATCGCATATGCGATATGTTAGAGGTCCATTATCTTTTCGCTGCGCTCACCCGACGCCAGATCGACCATCACTGTGCGTCCGCCGTCGTAGCCCACAACCGTTGCATCACACATATCCGTAAATAACCCGTTTTCAACCACCCCAGGGATTTGATTGAGCGCGGCATTGAGCGCGCGCGCATCCCCGATCCGGCCCAAGTGCAGGTCATAGATATAATGCCCCTCATCGGTCACGAGAGGCTGATCCCCAACCATCCGTAGCGTGATCTCGCGCCCGTCGACATCTGAGTTTTCAAGGAGATAGTCGATCATACGGCGGCTGGTCTCGTGGGCAAATTGCACCACTTCGACAGGCAACGCAAACGCGCCCAGCGCGCTAACCTCTTTGGAGGCATCGGCAATCACAACCATCCGCTCTGATGCGGCGGCGACGATTTTCTCGCGCAACAACGCCGCGCCGCCCCCTTTGACCAGGCTCATCTCGCCGTCAAATTCATCCGCGCCATCAATCGTCAAATCCAAAGCGCCCAACGCGTCCAGACTATGCATACGCAGCCCCTCTTCGAGGGCCAGTTTTTGCGTGGCCTCAGAGGTGGCGACGCAGTCAATGCTCAGGCCTTCGTCCCGAAGGCGCTGACCCAAACGTTTGACCAAAAACACGGCTGTGCTGCCTGTGCCAAGCCCGACATTCATGCCGTCCTCGACCAATTCTGCCGCGCGGTGAGCGCAGGCCATCTTCGCAAGATCAGACGGGGAAAATGACATAGAAACGCCTCCAGTAAATTTGCATCGCCGCCCTTCTATGTCAGAATGTGCTGCGACAAAAGTGCAAAGGCCAAACGGGGGACAAAAACATTGGAGAAAAGGACGGAGCAAAAAGACGGAACAAAATGACGAGACAATTCCGAAAGTTTTGAATAAAAATGGTCGCTTTTACTCTGTTTCCGATGGGAAACTTTACATATGCTACGGCTATGACACAGATCACCCTTCACTATGCACCCGATAATGCCTCTGCGATCATCCGCTTGGCCTTGGCACGTGCGCGCCTGCCCTATGCCACGCGGTTGGTCGATCGGAGCACTCAGGCGCAACGCACGCCGGCCTATCTCGCCCTTAACCCAATGGGGCAGATCCCTGCGCTGGAAACACCCGATGGGGTGATCTGCGAAACCGCCGCGATTTTATTATGGATCGCCCAAGCGGCACCGGCCTCGGGCCTCATGCCAGAGCATAGCGCGTCCCACGCCGCCGCGCAAAAATGGTTGGTTTATTTGTCAAATACCCTGCACGTCGATTTGGGGCAGAGCTTTTATCCCCACCTTTATATCGACGCCGCGCACTGCGACGCCTTGCAGCGCCACGCTCGGCATCGCGTGGTCGAGCACTTCACGCTCTTTGAAACACATGCGATGGGGCAAATTGATCCGGCACATGATGCGCTGGCCGTCGGTCTATATGCTGGCTTTCTTTACCGGTGGGCGCAGCTTTATCCAGAGCCGAAAGTCATTGATCTCAGCGGCTGCCATCGCGTCACCGCCGCTCTGAGGACCCTTGAGACATACGACTGGCTCCAAGACGCCCTCTTTGAAGAGGGGATGTCTGGCCCCATATTTACCGACCCTCACCCTCCAACCCCACCTTATGGGAGCGCCACATAATGTTTATCTCCGTATTTGATGTCTTTAAAATTGGCGTTGGCCCATCCTCGTCGCACACGATTGGCCCGATGGTGGCCGCTGCGCGGTTCTTGGACCTTGTGCGCGCGGCGCCCTTTGATGTGCATGGTTTGCGGGCCTCGTTGCATGGATCGCTGGCCTTCACGGGGGTGGGGCATGCCACGGACCGCGCGACCATTTTGGGCCTAGCCGGTTTTGTGCCGCAAACCTATGATCATGAAAAGGCCGAGGCCTGCTTGGCGCAGATCTACGCAGACAAACAAATCCACGCCCCGCAGTTGCCGCCGATGTCTTTTGATCCCAAAAGTGATTTGATCTTTGATTACGGCCCCAATTTGCCGGGGCATGCCAATGGCATGGTCTTGATGGCGACGGATGGCCAAGGGGATATCATCCTTCAAGAGACGTATTATTCCATTGGGGGCGGGTTTGTCATGACCGCCGACCAACTCGCCGCCGGCAAAGATACCGATGAAGGCGATCCAGTGCCCTTTGCCTTTAAATCCGCGGCTCAAATGCTCGACATGGCTCGTCACTCGGGCAAAAGCATTGCGGAGATGAAACGCGCCAATGAAATGACGCGCCGCAGTGGGGGCGATGTGCGCGAGGGGGTCACATCGATTTGGAACGTGATGAATGACTGTATTCAGCGTGGCCTTGAAACGGATGGGATTTTGCCTGGGGGGCTTGGGGTCAAACGGCGCGCCAAGGGCATCCACGATGCCCTTTTGTCAGAGCGTGGGCTCAATTTCACGGCCCCGCATACAATCAATGATTGGATCAGCGTCTACGCCATGGCCGTCAATGAGGAAAACGCCGCGGGCGGCCAAGTCGTCACCTCCCCGACCAATGGCGCCGCAGGTGTTTTGCCGGCGGTGATCCGATATTACCTTGATCATGTGCCCGAAGCGCATGCCGACAAAGTTGAGGATTTCCTCCTCACGGCGGCGGCAATTGGGGGGCTTGTGAAATACAACGCCTCAATCTCTGGCGCCGAAGCGGGCTGCCAAGCCGAAGTCGGCAGCGCCAGCGCCATGGCCGCGGCCGGCCTGTGCGCCGTGTTGGGCGGCACCCCTGAACAAATTGAAAATGCAGCGGAAATTGCCCTTGAGCATCACCTCGGCATGACGTGCGACCCTGTCAAAGGACTAGTGCAAGTGCCCTGTATTGAGCGCAACGGCCTTGGCGCGATTAAGGCTGTGTCGGCAGCCTCGCTCGCCTTGCGGGGGGATGGGACCCATTTTGTGCCGCTTGATGCCTGTATCGAGACGATGCGCCAAACAGGGGCGGACATGCATGAGAAATATAAAGAAACCTCATTGGGGGGGCTAGCCGTCAACATTCCGAACTGCTAGCGTCGGAATTACTCAACCTGAGGAGGAGAAATTCGACTTGAAGCAGAATATCCCATTGGGCGTTTCATTGCTCCTGTTATTCGCCATCTGCGCGCCAATCGCAGACAGCTTGGTCAAACTAGCAACCGCTGATGTCATGATTTGGGTGATCATCATTTGGCGCTTTGTCGGTCAAGTGTCGATCACAGGGGGCATTTTGGCCCTCCGCGGATCATCGGAATGGCCAACGGGCAAAGACGTGTTTTTACTGGCGATGCGCGGCGCAGTTCACATCCTTGCGATGTGTCTCTTAGTGGCCGCCCTGCGGGTTATGCCGATCGCAGACGCGACATCCATCGCGTTTGTCTTGCCATTTTTAATGATTGCAGGCGGCCATTTCTTTTTGGGTGAGACGATCCAGCCCTATCAAATCTATTGCTCCATCGCAGGGTTTATCGGCGTTGTGTTGGTTCTACAGCCCAATCTCATCGCCATTGGATGGGAGGCGCTCTTGCCACTTGGCATGGCCTTTTCCTTTGCCATCTTCCAAACATTAACGCGGTTTTTATCCTCAGATTACTCTCCTTATGCGATGCAGTTTTACAGCGGCCTGTCGTCGTTATGCTTTTTCATTCCCTTCGCTGTGTTAACCAGCGTTGACACAGCCGCTGAATTTAACGCCTCATTTGACGTTTGGCCGATGTTAGTGGCGATGGCGGTGATGTCGACGCTGTCACACATTCTACTGACGGCATCGCTAACTTATGCCCCACAATCCATTCTCGCGCCGCTTCAGTATATTGAGCTGCCATTTGTGATTGTGATTGGATATCTCGTATTTGGCGATATCCCTGTACCGATGGCGATGGTTGGAATTGTGATTATTGCCGCTTCGGGCCTCTATGCCTCAGGCGTCCGGCCAACCCGCTTGCGGCGCAGATAAGGCCGAAGCGATCGCGCTCAGATACTGACGCGATGCGACGATCACAGCGTGCGGCGCTTGCGGGCGTAGCTCAATCGCGCCGGTCACTTCGTTCGATGTTGCAATTTGTCCAATCGGCGATAGGTCTAAGCCATCAAGCGGCCAGCGCAGCCCGCGTGATGCCACACGCACAGGGGCCATCGGATACACCGACAAACGGGCCCCCACGGGCAGCGAGATCCTCAACTCCGGTGGGCATAAAAACATCACATCCTCTTGTCCGATGTGAACTACAGTTTTATGCGCAAATCGAACCAACGCAGTTTGCGCCGCCATTTGGTGATCCAACCGCGAGCCCGTAAACCCCAAGGTAAAAATGACAGGAGCGGCCACGCGCGTTAGTGATTTCTCAAGGTCTGTGCTATTTTGTTCTGGGATATGAAAGAGAATTTGAGAGGGTAACGCATGGCGCACACCATCATCTATAGAATCAAAATCGCCAATAACCGCATCCGGCACATCCCCTTGGGCATACAGAAAATTTGCGCCGCCATCTGCGGCCACAACCGCCGCAACCTCATTTTTCAACGCTTGATAGGCCTGCGATCCAACGTCACCGCCACCGATCAAAAGGATTGGTTCTTTTTTTTCAACAATGAGCATGTTTTGCCATAATTATCACAGATTTCTAGGACAGTTCACAGTTAGGACACTAAATCATACCGATAAAAGCACAGATTCGAGCGAGTTTTGTTTCTTCGATTTGGCATAAGGGTAGCAAGAAAAGGCAGGAAGTGAAGAAGTCATGATCCAATCGAGTAAAATTCTCACCGTCTCATATGGCACGTTTTCGTGCACACTCGAAGGGTTTGATGACTCGTTTGGTATGATGCAAGCCATCTCTGAGTATTTCCGAGATCTTGCGTCTGATGACCGATATTTCGGGGCAGAACCACCAAAGCTTGATGCGCAGATGCTCGCTCAGATCGCCGCACGCGAGGTCAAACACAAGGTCAAGGCGGATGTCAAAGAGGATCACGTCACACTGAGCCCCGACCTCGAACCGATCAAATATACCAAGACCGTGACCGATTCGCCCCCTGCCCAAACCGAAGACAAATATGTCAAAAATACGCCGCAATTAGAGCAAACCACCGTCGCCACACGGCCAGAGCCCGCCACATCACGCGCCATCGAGGCCGCGCTCGCGAGCGAGGATGATAATGATGAGACGACAGACGAGCTGATTGTGCCCACTAAGGGACGGCCTGCGCCCACCTTTGATCATACACGGCAAATTCAACCGGCCTCTCTTGAGCATCCTCAACCCTCTGCCGAATTGACCCAAGACCCATCCGCCTTGGCCACCGTGCGCGCACGGCTTGAGCGTTTCAAACAAAGTATCACTGAGGAAAACGAAGCAACCTCATCCACGCGCCCGTCTCCGACGCCGGCGCCCACCACGCGCGCGACAGCCCCCAAACCCGCCACGAGCGCGCGCACTATAGTCGCCCCGTCAGCGGCGCACCCAGATCAAAAGACAGATACATCCAGCAATAGCGATCCTGCCGCGCAAGATCCAAAATTGGCCAAAACTGTTGTCGTACAACCTACAAAAGCGGCGGCACCGATCAAGGCCAAGCAAATTACAGCAAAGCCAATCGCGCGGCGCGTCAAAACAAAAGTGGTTAAAACGACCAAACCAACAGTGGCCACACCGGCCCCACAAACGCCGCGCAAACCGACGATCACAACGGCTAAGGTCGCCCCCCAAGCTGCGCAACCGTCTGAGCCTGCGCCCTCACAGCCAAAGCCGCAGGTCGCCACACCTGCACCAGAAAAACCAATCGCCGCACAAGAGGCGACCGCGACGCAGATCAAACGCCCCATCTCAGAGCGTCCCAAAGATGCCGAGAAAGCGATACCTAGCGAGGCACCTCAAGCGCCTGAGGCGACGCTCACACCGTCTGCATCTGCAACTCAAGATGTCATCATCTTCAAGAGTGAAGACAAACCCACACGCGACGATGGCGCCTTGGATCTCAGCTCTTATATGCGCGAACCCCTCACCCCAAAAGCGTCAGACCCTACAGAGGTTGCGCCCCCGACACGCGCTGAGGCCCCAGATCCAGCCCCCGCGCCCCGCGTGCACAAAGTCAACAACCGCGACTTCATCAAAGCCGTGCGCGATGGGCAGTTGCGTCAACCCAATGCATCTGCCTCTGATGATCCATTTGAACAAGAGTTGGCTCAGCTCGATGCAGAGTTACGAGCCGCGCATTCAAAAAAGAAGCCAGAGGTAAATAACGTCTCCTTAATGACGACACACGCACAGCCCGACACATCGGCCACGTCCGATGAAACCGCACTGATGCCGCCGCCGGCTCCAACACGGCCCGCACTCACGCGCCCAACGGCCCTACGCACCCCCACAGCAGTCGCAGCGACGCAGCCGAGCGATCAAAACGATACCAACACGCAGATCGGCGAGGCAGAGCAACACGAAGAGGCCGCTCCGACGGCCCTACGCCGCCCCTTGCCGCTAAATCGCCCGACGCATCTTCGTCCAAAATCCACCTCTCAAGAAAAGGCGGATGTTGCACAAGATGCTCCAGCCAGTCCTATTTGCAGATTAACGGCCGAGCTTGATGACCAACAGGATCAACAGGGCGCACAGACCGCTGCATCTACGCTTTCTCACATGAATGATATCGACGAGCATGAGATCGAAGAAAAACAAGTTGTAAATGCCCCCAAGCATCACAGCTTTGCAAAAACATTGCGCGCAGATGATCTCGAAGAGCGGATCTTCACAGAGACCACCACCAAAATGACCCAAGGCGACAGCGGTGGACGCTTTAACGCCATCTCGCATTTGCGCAAAGCCGTCGCATCACGTTTGGCCCAAGACGATACCACCGAGCAGACCGAAGCCAAAGAAAAAGACACTGCATTTCGCGAAGACTTAAATGACATCGTCCGACCGAATAAGCCCGTTCGATCACAGAGCCGTAGCTCTCGCCCCATTACGCCCACAGCGACGCCGCGCCCAATGCACGATGCGAACCCCGGCGATGCGCCGATCGCACCGCGCCGTGTGGCGGCCGATCTCGAAAACGAAGGGGATCACGAATTCAAACAATTCGCCCAAGATGTCGGCGCACATTCTCTCGAACATCTCCTTGAGGCGGCAGCCTCCTACATCACGTTGGTCGAAGGCCAAGAGACGTTCTCGCGCCCTCAACTGATGACGCGGGTGCGCCGTGTGAAACCCACTGGGTTCTCGCGCGAAGATGCGCTGCGCTATTTCGGACAGCTGCTGCGTGACGGAAAATTGGAAAAACGCCGAGCTGGAAAATTCGCCATCACCGAAGATACTGAATTCCGCCTGATCTAAAAACCACTCAGTAGAGCTCTAAACAAATAAAGTAAAAGCGCCCTTGAGGCGCTTTTACTTATCTTCGGACGGGGCGTCAGGATCTTGCTGACCGACCCCTTTGAACACGGATTTAAAGGGCAACACCCAGACAAAACCAAGGCAGATATAAATCATCAGCTCAACTAAAATCGACGGGCGATCAAACCAACTGACAATTGTAATGGCGGCCACGATATAGAGTGGCAACCACACAATGAGCAAAAGTAACGCCAGACGCCGCCGTGATTTATAACTCAAGCCCATTTTACCCTCAGTCTGCAAACGGATCTGTCACAAGGATTGTGTCATCTCTCTCCGGTGACGTAGAAAGTAGGGCAACAGGGCACTCAATCAACTCTTCGATGCGGCGGACATATTTAATCGCATTCGCCGGCAACTCGGCCCAAGAGCGCGCGCCTTCGGTGCTTTCGCTCCAGCCTGGCATTTCCTCGTAGATCGGAACGCAGTGGGCCTGTTGATCGGCCGCCGTTGGCAAGTAATCCAAACGCGTGCCATCCAAATCATAGCCTACGCAGATTTTAAGCGTTTCAAACCCATCGAGCACGTCAAGCTTGGTCAATGAAATCCCAGTAACCCCAGAGGTCACGCAGGTTTGCCGCACGAGCATCGCATCAAACCACCCACAACGCCGCTTGCGGCCGGTCGTGGTGCCAAACTCATGACCGCGCTGTCCAAGACGCTCGCCATCGGGGTCATTCAACTCGGTTGGAAATGGCCCCTCGCCCACACGGGTTGTGTAAGCTTTGACGATCCCAAGGACGAAATCAATGCTACCAGGGCCAATGCCCACACCTGTGGCCGCTTGACCGGCAATTACATTTGACGAGGTCACAAACGGATAGGTGCCAAAATCAATATCCAATAGGGCACCTTGCGCCCCTTCGAACAAGATCCGCTTGCCGGCTTTGCGCTTGTCATTCATGACTTTCCACACAGGCGCCGCGTATTGCAGAACCTGCGGCGCGATCTCGACCAACTGTTCGATCAGTCCATCGCGATTGATCGGCTCAAGGCCCAAGCCCGCGCGCAGCGCATTGTGATGCACCAAGGCGCGATCAACCCGTGTTTCAAGCGTCGCCCGATCAGCGAGATCCGCCACACGGATCACACGGCGGCCGACTTTATCTTCATAGGCCGGACCAATGCCGCGTCCCGTTGTCCCAATTTTTGCAACGCCGTTTTGCGCCTCGCGCGCACGGTCCAGCTCGCCGTGGAACGGCAAAATCAGCGGCGTATTTTCCGCAACCATCAAATTCTCAGGCGTGATATCGACGCCCTGCTCGCGCATGGCCGCGATTTCCTTGATCAAATTCCAAGGATCCAAAACAACGCCATTGCCAATCACCGAAAGTTTGCCACCGCGCACAACACCTGAAGGCAGCACGTTGAGCTTGTAGACATTGCCATTGATCACCAATGTATGCCCAGCGTTATGGCCGCCTTGGAAACGCGCAATCACATCGGCCCGCTCACTGAGCCAATCGACGATCTTGCCTTTACCTTCATCGCCCCACTGGGCGCCGACCACAACTACATTTGCCATTGAGATGTCTCACATTATTGAAAACCTTGTGTGACATAGCGAAATCTTTGAGCAATGGGAACCAGATTCTTATTGCCATCGTGCCACGCATGTTCCATCACCATAGCGGGAGCCGAAAAAGGGGGCATTTATGACGATTTTAGCCAGATGGATGGCCGCGTTTGTGCTTGTGGTGGTGACATATAATCCAACGCAATATAATTATGTGAACTGGTCGCTGGGCGCGTGGGACACGCAAATGCCCTATGTCGTGTTAGCAGGGCTGGTGCTGATGGCGGCCTATATTGTGTTTATCAATGCCACGCTGCAATCGGTGGGCGTGTTTGGCGTGGGCCTTATTGGCGCTGTCTTTGCCGCCGCGGTGTGGGTGCTCACTGATTTGGGGCTTATTCAAATTGGATCAAGCTCGGCCATGACATGGCTCAGCCTTGTAGGGCTGAGCCTTATTTTGGGCATTGGGCTAAGTTGGTCGATCATACGGCGCCAACTCTCTGGACAAGTTGACGTGGATGAGATTGACGATTGATCAGATGGTGGCGTTGACTGCGCCGCCGTCTAGAACGATGTTTTGTCCAACGATAAAGCCAGCTTGGTTCGAACATAAAAACGCACACATCGCGCCAAATTCGGCCGCCGTGCCATAACGCCCCGCAGGGATCGTTGCGCAGCGCTGCACTTTGGCTTCGTCCATTGAGATGCCTTGCGCCTCGGATACCCCTTTGTCCAACGATTGCGCACGATCCGTGGCATGGATACCGGGCAGCATATTGTTGATATTCACGCCGTTGCCCGCCACTTGGCGCGCAGTGCCCGCAACATAGCCCGTCAATCCAGCGCGCGCAGAATTAGACAGACCCAAAACAGGGATCGGCGCTTTGACAGATTGGCTGGTGATGTTGACCACGCGGCCCCAACCTTGATCGCACATATGCGGCAGGTAATGCGTCATCAATGCAATGGGCGTGAGCATGTTAGCATCCAGCGCCTTGATGAAATCATCGCGGTTCCAATCGCTCCATAATCCAGGAGGGGGGCCGCCAGCGTTAGTCACGAGAATATCGATGTGACCGGCCGCGTCGATCAATGCCGCGCGTCCCTCTTCGGTGGTGACATCTGTGGCCACTTCGGTCACACTCACGCCGTAGGTCGCGCGAATATGCGCGGCCGTCTCGGCCAAGGCATCTGCACCGCGTGCATTGATCACCAAATCAACACCGGCCTGAGCCAACGCCTCGGCACACCCGCGCCCCAATCCTTTGGATGATGCACATACCAGCGCGCGCTTGCCTGTGATCCCTAATTCCATCTCTCTCTCCTTTTAAACTTTGTTTGAACCACAGCTAGTGTGCAACTTCGCCACTGGCAAGGCTTGCCTTCGGCGGTCATCTGAAACACAGTGAGTGTTAATATTTGAGACTGAGAGAATTGCCCAATGTTCAGTGCGCTTGACGTGATGCCCGCCGTTGCCCTGTTAGAGGGGCGCAGCGGCGATCCCATTGGATTGCCCGAGGATAATCAGATCGGCGCGCAGTACCATCTCGACCCCGCCGCGCAAATGCGCGAGATCCACTTTGCCAAGCGCCTTGAGAGTTTGATCGCCATGATCGACGGCGATACGCCCAGTGACATCGCCGTGATCGCCCAGCTGGAGTTTGACGCAGATCGTCAAACGATCCGCGCGCTGCTCGTGTTGGAAACACCCTTCGAAGGGCTGCCGCGGCTATGGCTCGCCCCCTTTGGACCCATGGGCGGACTGCCTAAAAACCTGCCTGAGAAAATGACACTCAGCGCGCAGCGCACTGACATGCTTGAGGGTGCTCTTTATGCCCCTTACGCCGTTGGCATTGACGCCGATGTGCAAGTCCTCAGTGCCACGGGCGCCGCCGTCCGCCTTGGCGATGTCGCGGTCGGGGATCGTTTACTCACCCGCGATCACGGCCCACAAGAGGTGCAGTGATTGTCGAAACTTTCAACACCAAGTATTGATTTAATGTGTGAAATTCCAGCGCAGGCCTTGCATAATACAGCCGCCTTGCGCCTTGGGCGGCGGACATGTGTGATCCAACACCCCCATGGGCCCATCCCTGCCGAACGCTTTGGCCACGCGGTGGTACAGCCTTGCAAGACAGCGCTTTTGGCCTTCGCCGCGCCGCAGGCGATATTCGCGCACGGTATCGCGATCGAGGCGCTGAGCTGCGACCACGGTATGCGGGACTACCTCAGCGCAACCCATAGCACGATGCCCCCGTTGCATGACGGCTAACCGTGCTGTTCATTCTTGCTAAATCGTACAGTGCATCCTATAGCAAGACCCATGTTAGATACGATATCAAATCAACCCGTCCTCCCTCCCGAAGTGGCGCGGCGCCGCACCTTTGCGATCATTTCGCACCCTGATGCGGGCAAAACTACACTGACGGAAAAGTTCCTCTTGTTTGGGGGGGCGATCCAAATGGCGGGCCAAGTGCGCGCCAAGGGCGAAGCACGGCGCACGCGCTCGGACTTTATGCAAATGGAAAAAGACCGCGGCATTTCCGTCTCGGCCTCGGCGATGTCGTTTGATTTCAAAGAATTCCGCTTTAACCTTGTCGATACACCGGGTCACTCGGATTTTTCCGAGGACACCTACCGCACTTTGACCGCCGTAGATGCGGCCGTGATGGTGATCGACGGGGCCAAAGGCGTGGAAAGCCAGACGCGCAAACTGTTCGAAGTGTGCCGTTTGCGCGATTTGCCGATCTTGACTTTTTGTAACAAAATGGACCGCGAAAGCCGCGACATATTTGAAATTATTGACGAAATCCAAGAAAATCTTGCGATTGACGTCACGCCGGCCTCTTGGCCGATTGGTGTCGGGTCTGAATTCATGGGTTGTTATGATCTGATCAATGACCGGCTTGAATTGATGGACCGTGCTGATCGAAACCGCGTGGCCGAAAGTATCGCAATCGAGGGGCTTAATGACCCTAAACTGGCCACCTATGTGCCCGCCCATCTTTTGGAAAAGCTTCTTGAAGACATCGAAATGGCCAAAGAGCTGATGCCGCGCTTGGATCAACAGGCCTTGCTTGAGGGGACCATGACGCCAATTTGGTTTGGCTCAGCGATCAATTCCTTTGGCGTCAAAGAGTTGATGGAGGGCATCGCGCAATACGGCCCCGAGCCGCAACCACAAAAAGCAAGCCCGCGCCAGATCGCCGCCGATGAGACCAAAGTCACGGGCTTTGTGTTCAAAGTTCAGGCGAACATGGATCCCAAACACCGCGATCGCGTCGCCTTTGTACGCCTCGCGTCTGGGCATTTCAAACGGGGGATGAAACTCACCCATGTGCGCAGTAAAAAGCCGATGGCCATTTCAAACCCTGTGCTGTTCCTCGCGTCAGACCGCGAGTTGGCCGAAGAGGCATGGGCCGGCGACATCATCGGTATTCCCAACCACGGGCAACTGCGCATTGGCGACACGTTGACCGAAGGTGAGATGCTGCGCGCCGCCGGCATCCCCTCATTTGCCCCAGAGCTGTTGCAAACCTGCCGCGCCGGTGACCCGATGAAGGCCAAGCATTTGGAAAAGGCCCTCATGCAATTCGCCGAAGAAGGCGCAGCCAAAGTCTTTAAACCTGCCTTCGGATCCGGGTTTATCGTGGGGGTCGTAGGCGCGCTTCAATTTGAAGTGCTTGCCAGCCGGATCGAGCTTGAATACGGGCTGCCTGTTCGATTTGAGGCCTCGCAATTCACATCCGCCCGTTGGGTCAACGGCGATAAGCAAGCGGTCGATAAATTCATCAACGCCAATAAACAGCATATCAGCAATGATCATGATGGCGATGTTGTCTACCTCACGCGGCTGCAATGGGACATTGACCGGATCGCGCGCGACTATCCCGACATTACGTTAACCGCGACCAAAGAAATGATGATTTAGGCACAGCACCGCCACTCTTGGACGCGCGCTCGCCGTTGCATCCACCGCCAAGGTGACAAACCCAATTGGATCGCATAAGATAAGTCGATCTAAGACGTTAAAACGAGATGACTGATGAACCGACGCAGTGTTTTGAAATCAAGCCTATCCCTTGCCGCCCTTGGAACAGCGACGCCGATCTGGGCGAGCGTCCCTGTGGTGCCTACAAACCGCGGGTGGACAGATTTAAAAGGCATCACAATTCATGAGATCGTCACAGACACGACCTATGAAGTGATCAAAACCTTCCCGCAATCCTTGCAAGAGGGTCTCGAGAATATCGAACTGACCGGATATGCGACCCCGATCACCCCCGGATCGATGATCCACGAATTGGTGCTCATCTCGGATCTAGAGAGTTGCCCGTATTGCAGCGTGAGCGATCACAACGCCTCGGCCTTTGTGAAATTGAAAACGCCAATCCCTGAATTTCCTCAAAACACCAGCGTGCGCATCCAAGGCCGGTTCACACCGAACTTAGACCCCACAACATGGGAAGCGGCCATTATAGAAGACGCCGTCGTGACGAGAATCAACTTTGCGTAACCTTCGGGGGCTGTCCTGCAACAAAGTGCATCAGATCGTTTAAGCCGCGCCTCAGACCTGACTTGGGGCACGGTGACGACCAGCAACGCCCCGACCGAGCGCGTGCTTGAGTTTTGCGCATATCATCTCGATTTAGGGGCGCACCGGATATACGTCTATCTCGACACGCAAAACCCCGAACTTTACGATGCTCTGCGCCGCCACCCCAAAACGCGGCCGATCCAAGCGGATCGCGCCTATTGGCAGCGGCGCGGCAGCTACCCCCCAAGCCACCGCAACCGGCAAATCCGAAATCTGCGCAACACATATGTCTCCAAGCCGCGTCAGGTTGATTGGCTCTTTCATCTCGATGTGGATGTATTTTTATGGCCCCGCACCACTCTTCACGATGCGATCACAGCA
>JBDNBY010000033.1:0-2745 GCA_039767595.1 Paracoccaceae bacterium
AAAGATATCGATCTGGCCGGATTTGGCCGTAAAGAATTGGATATTGCCGAAACGGAAATGCCTGGATTGATGGCGCTGCGGTCAGAATACGGTGCGGCAAAACCGCTGAGCGGTGCGCGTATTGTTGGATCCTTGCATATGACGATTCAGACGGCCGTGCTGATCGAAACATTGGCTGAGTTGGGCGCCGATGTGCGCTGGGCGTCGTGCAACATCTTCTCAACCCAAGACCACGCCGCGGCGGCGATTGCGGCCGCTGGTATTCCAGTCTTTGCGATCAAAGGTCAGTCTTTGGAGGAGCATTGGGACTACTTAGACAAATCCTTTATGTTCGCCGACGGGCCGAACATGATCCTCGACGATGGCGGGGATGCGACGCTCTATGTCTTGCTTGGAGCTCGTGCTGAGGCGGGTGAAGATATCATTCCCGTGCCGCAATCCGAAGAAGAAGAGGTCATCAAAGCCCAAATCGCAAAACGGATGGCCGCTTCTCCGGGGTGGTTCACCAAAACCCGCGACGCGATCAAGGGCGTGTCCGAGGAAACAACCACAGGTGTTCACCGCCTGTATGAATTGGTCAAACAAGGTCAATTGCCCTTCCCTGCGATCAATGTGAACGATTCGGTCACAAAATCCAAATTCGACAATAAATACGGCTGTAAAGAGAGCCTCGTCGATGGCATTCGCCGCGCCACAGATACGATGATGGCAGGCAAAGTGGCCGTTGTGTGCGGCTATGGCGACGTGGGCAAAGGCTCGGCCGCCTCTTTGCGCGGCGCAGGTGCGCGAGTAAAAGTGACCGAAGCGGATCCAATTTGCGCCTTGCAGGCGGCGATGGATGGGTTTGAAGTGACCTTGCTCGAGGATGAAGTTGCAACCGCCGACATCTTTATCACCACCACGGGCAACAAAGATGTGATTCGCATCGAACACATGCGCCAGATGAAAGATATGGCGATCGTTGGCAATATCGGTCACTTCGACAATGAAATCCAAGTGGCGAGCCTCAAGAACCACAAATGGACAAACATCAAAGAGCAAGTTGATATGATCGAGATGCCCTCTGGCAATCGCCTCATCCTCTTGTCCGAAGGGCGTTTGTTGAACCTTGGCAATGCCACGGGTCACCCGTCGTTTGTCATGTCGGCCTCTTTTACCAACCAAGTCTTGGCTCAGATCGAGCTATGGCAAAATGGTGGGACGTATAAAAACGATGTGTATATTTTGCCCAAGCATTTGGATGAAAAAGTTGCACGTTTGCACTTGGACCGGATCGGCGTGAAGTTGACGAAGCTGTCTCAAGATCAAGCCGAGTATATTGGCGTGACACCAGAGGGCCCCTTTAAGCCTGAGCATTATCGTTATTAATAGATAAATGGCCTCGGCGCGGTCGGGGCCATGTCAACGATTGGCGTATCGCTACCTTGCGGTGCTCACACCCATGATTGAGGCCTTTGGGGTATTCACTCTATAATTGTAATTATTGTTGACATTTTGATGGGTAGTATGCAGTATTAGATCTGGATTGTTTCTGCAGGGCCCGTGTGTGAGGTAAATTGCGGCAAAAGCATGCAATTTAATTGACTCTCGCGTCGCATTTAGGCAGTTGTAATCCACGTATTTAAGCACTTTTTGGAGTGCGCTTTGATCTCCGTCTCTTTTGCATCAAGAGACACACCGCAAAAACACCGTTTGAGCCCGCTCAAGCGGTGTTTTTCGTTTTAGTGTTGCATTTTGGCGTTATGCTATCTTTAGTATCTATACGAGTATACCAAAGTGTTGTTTTTGCGGTGCTCATTACCTTAAGTGGTCTTCGGTGATGAGTTTTACATTATGAGTAAGTTTATGAGCAAACGGCAAGAATTGATCGAACGCTATGCTGACGATCTAAAAAACAAATGTGGTGTCACGCCGGACATGGACCTTTTGACAAAGGTGACCATCGGCTGCGGACCTTCGATATATAACGCCGACGCCTCAACTGTGGCGGGTAAGGATGACGCTGAGTTGATGACAGTCAAACAGAACTTTTTGATGAAAAAGCTTGGCCTCGCAGATGGCGATGATTTAATGAATGCCATCAATTCCGTGATTGATGTATATGGCCGATCAGAGCGGAATAAATATCGCGCCGTGGTCTATTACATGTTGGTCAAACATTTCGGCAAAGAGTCCATTTACGGATAAAACTTGAAACAAATACGCGGGGCAATTCGTTTGGAATTCTCTGCGACATGTGCGACACCTTATGTTGTGGCTAGGATGGCCAAACCCCATTTTTTATTCAATTAGGTGGAATTTTGGTGCCCGTGCGCGACAAGATGTGATCCCACTCTTGTTCGGTGACGGGCTGTACCGAGAGGCGCGCTTGTTTCACAAGGGCCATGTCCACCAGCTTTGGATCTGACTTAATGTCATCTAACGTGATCGGTTGCGCTAGGGGCATGATCGCCTGAATATCTACGCACTCCCATCGAGGATCCTCTGTCGATGGATCGGGATGCGCTTCGGCGATGATTTTGACGATGCCGACAATCGCTTTGTCCTTTTGGGAATGATAGAAGAAACCCAGATCACCGATCGTCATTTGACGCATGAAATTGCGCGCTTGGTAATTTCGCACACCGTCCCATGGCTCGCCGCTGGCACCGCGCGCCACTTGATCAGCCCAGCCCCATGTCTCAGGCTCGGATTTAAAGAGCCATTTGGCCATTATATAACCTTATTCCATGGAATGAGTTCAAC
>JBDNBY010000034.1:0-14628 GCA_039767595.1 Paracoccaceae bacterium
GATGAAATTGCACCTCGAGGATGAAGCAGGCTAACTACGCGCCGCGCTTTTGCTGCCGCCTCTGCCTGCGCCTGTGCGTGGCATAGAGTAGCGGTGCCAAAATGTAATCATAGACGGCATCACTCACGGGCCGCACAATCGGCGCGCCTGTGATCAGCGCCAACCACCGATAGCGCGGCATCTGATCCCAGATCACCCGAAACGCCGCCATGCCCGAGAGTACCGCATCGTCGTGCAGCACATGCAGCCGACGTGCCGCAGCATACGCATCAACACCGTAGGGGGCGGTATCCGAACTGTTCAAATCATCAAAGCCAAACGCAATCCCATGCCGCTGCGTATATCTTTGATAATGACAGATCTCAGCGTTACAAATCGGGCACTCGGCGTTGTATAGGATGCGTGTTTTCATAAAGACGCATCTAATCCGCCACAATCGCATTTCAAATGCTCGAAATGTCACATTATTATCGCATCAATTGACATAGTCACTGACCATGCCCTAGGTTATTGAATAATATATGCTCTAAGCATCTGAGTTTGCCGTTCAGGACGATATTCAGGCGAGCAATTTTTATGAGCGAAAAGTATTAAAAATTGGGGTGGGGTGGAGATGTATTGTTACGTTGACGAAAGTGGACATACGGGGAACAATCTTGTTGATTTGGATCAACCCAACCTTTACTATTGGTTGCTCACCTCAAAGAAAAACCTTAATGTGATCGCTAAACCATTGCTTGGTGAGTTACATAAAAAGCTTTGCGTTAAGCGCCTTCATGCTGCAGAGCTAGGCGTAAAGCGTTTATCTAGAGTCGCTAAGAGCCTTGAGAACTTTGCGCGCCACCATGACATACGATTTTCGTTCTACATGGTGGCGAAAACCGACCATGCCGTGATATCCTTTTTTGATCAGGTTTTTGACTCCTTCTTAAACCCAGCGGTTCGCTGGGATCACTACAATACACCGCTGCGCTATCCTTTTTGACGAAGAAACCGCAAAGTCCGCTTGGACTGCACGTGTTGAGGCTAATGCCGCGGTGGCTAATGCTGCTCTGCAAAAAGTATACGCGAAGTTATTGGAGCGGATACATATACTGCCAGATGAGCGATCTCGTAACTTGATCTCCGATGCCCTAAACTGGGCTGCACGCAATCCAGATGAAATCAGTTACCATGCTGGCAATAAAGATATTGCGCTACAAATCTCTCCGAGCCTTGTTGGATTTCAGCAAGTGCTTGCAGGGATCGCCATGCAATCTCTGAAGCAATCAAGGAAGGTTCGCGAGATCGTCGTAGATAGGCAATCTGAGTTCAATCACGCACAAGATGAATTAGCGCAAGTTTATAGACACATGACCGGTATCAAGCAAAGCATGGGCCCAGGCATGCCAGAGTTCGATATGAGAAACATGCCAGCGGCATCGCCTAAATTTCTTTCGAGTGAAGAAAGTGCAGGATTAGAATTGGTTGATGTTGTGCTCTGGGTCGCGCAACGGGATTCCGACGGCAAAACGATATCCAATGAACTATTGAACATGTTAGGTGCGTTTGCCAAACGCGGTCAAACGGACGAAGTGTCGTTAGCTGGTTTGGACCAGAGGTGGAGTTTTTTGGCTAATTTGCCAGCTCCCGACACTCCAATTTCAGAAGATCTGCAGACGCTTTTGGACAAACTAGAGGGCGAAAGAATAGAAGCAGCAAAGATTTGATGTAAGGTCAATCGTTGGTGCGCGGTTCGTCATTCCCTAAAATTGATCCACTGGATCAATTTTTTAACGGGAATGACCCCCATAGATCGTATTCACTGGCTTCATCAATCTCGACGGTGACGATATCGCCGACGGACAGCTCTTCGAACCCTTGGTCGATGAACACATTGCCGTCGATTTCGGGGGCGTCGGCGTGGGATCGGGCGGTGGCGCCCTCTTCGTCGATCTCGTCAATGATCACATCAAGGGACGTGCCGACTTTGGCCTGTAGCTTGGCCTCGGAAATGGCCGTGGATTTTTCCATGAACCGCTCCCACCGCTCTTGTTTGATCTCGTCTGGCACATGATCGGGCAGGGCGTTGGACCGCGCGCCATCGACATTTTCGTATTGAAAACATCCCACACGGTCGAGCTGCGCCTCATCGAGCCACTCGAGCAGCGTCTCAAACTCTGCCTCTGTTTCACCCGGATAGCCGACGATAAAGGTCGAGCGCAGCGTAATCTCAGGGCAGGCCGCCCGCCACGCGGCAATCTCGTCCAAGGTTTTGGCCGCCGCCGCAGGGCGCGCCATGCGGCGCAGCGTCTCGGGATGGGCATGTTGGAACGGAATATCCAAATAAGGCAGGATCAGCCCCTCCGCCATCAGCGGGATCAGATCACGCACATGTGGATAGGGGTACACATAATGCAGGCGGATCCACGCGCCCAAGCTGCCCAAATCCCGCGCCAAATCCGTGATATGTGCACGGTGATCGCGCTCGGTCGCGTGTTTAATGTCCACGCCATAGGCGCTGGTGTCTTGGGAAATGACGAGCAATTCGCGCACGCCACTCTCGACCAATTTCTCGGCCTCGCGCATCACCGCATGGGCCGGCCGCGACGCCAAGCGCCCCCGCATATCGGGGATGATGCAGAATTTACATTTGTGATTACAGCCTTCGGAAATCTTCAGGTAACTGTAATGCCGCGGCGTCAGTGTCACCCCAGAGGCCGGCAGCAAATCGATAAACGGATCGGGCGCGGGCGGCACAGCCAGATGCACGGCATCAAGGACCTGCTCATATTGATGCGGGCCTGTTACTGCCAAGACCTTGGGATGCGCCCCCGTGATATACTCCGGCTCGGCCCCCAAACAGCCCGTCACGATCACGCGGCCATTCTCTTGGATCGCCTCGCCAATCGCCTCGAGGCTCTCGGCCTTGGCGCTGTCCAAAAACCCGCAGGTATTGACGATCACGGCATCCGCCCCCGCATAATCGGCCGAAATGCCATAGCCCTCGGCGCGCAGCCGCGTCAAAATCCGCTCACTATCGACCAAGGCTTTGGGACAGCCAAGGCTCACCATGCCGATGGTCGGCTGGCCAGAGCGGTCGGTTTCGGTCACGCGCGCACGCGCAAGATCAGGGCGGAGGTTGGGTGGGTTCGTACTCATACGCGCCCGATAACAGGATTGCGCGCCGCTATAAAGGGGGAATGCCACCAATCCACCGCGCATAGCCCTCAAACAGCGACAACAGCCGCAAGAGCACCGCATAATCAACCCCAGTGACGAGCCAATAGAGCACCTGAATAGGCAACCCCACCGCAAGGGTGACAAAGATACACAGGGGCAGTGCCCCGCTCACCATATGCGACAGGCTCGCGCGATCCTTTAAACCATGAATGACAAAGGGCAGGCGCGGAATAATCAAATACCCCGATGACAGGATGAACACCGTGACATGCAATACCGTCGGCACGAGGGTCGAGGCAAACATGAATATCATCCAGTAATATTCCGATGGCGCAGTGCGCAGCCCTGCGAGGATGCCGGCGATATCCATAAATGGCCCATCAGGGGTTTGAACAAAATGCACATAGGTGATGATCGCAATCCCCAAGAGGACAAAGATCACAAACCCACCGATTAGATCTACCACTCCCCATTTAAAGGCCGTGCCTACATTCCCCTGTACCCCGCGCCGCAAACAATAGCGCGTCAATCCATAGGAAAGGAAATCAGCCCTAGATGCGATGATGAAATCCCTCTCGGGCACGGTGCAATTCGCCGCGCAAGGGGGCCGCATCAACGGCGTTGATTTGGACAAATTGCTGCGCTCTGGTGATGCGTCTGGCGGCACGACGGTGTTTGAGACATTCTCAGGCCAATTCGACGCGCAAAACGGCGTGCTGACAGGCGATGATCTGGCGTTGATCTTGCCAAACTTTCGCACCGATGGCGCCGGCGCGATTGACGTGGGGCACCAACGGTTGGACTATCTCCTGTCGCCCACTGCCACAGGTGCGCGGGACGGCAAGGGCCTGTCGATCCCCGTGCGGCTCAAAGGGCCGTGGTCACAGCCCAGCATTCTGCCCGATCTAGAGGCCTTGGCCCGTCAAAACGCAGCCGAGGAATTGGACAAGGCGAGACAAGCCGCCGAAGACAAGGCCAAAGCCCTGTTAGAAGAGAAGACTGGCATCACCGTCGAGGAGGGGCAATCGGCCCAAGAGGCGGTGACCCAAAAGGTCGAGAGTGAACTGACCAAGGCCAAAGAAAACGCCGGCAAAAAGATCGAAGACGAAGTTAAGAAAAAGCTCGAAGATCAGCTCAAACAAGGGATTGGCGGATTATTCGGCAATTAACGCAAACGGGGGCCACGCGCCCCCGTTTTTTTATGGCCCGCCGTGGGGGATCAATCTTTGCGCTCGATAAAACCGGCAAATGCGGCGGTAATAACCGCGCTCAGGACCCACCCAAAGAATTTCAATAGTGGTTTGGCCCAAAAGGCCGCGACCCCCCAATCGCCCCGCGTGTGCGAGGGGGACCAAGCGGCCTCTTGCGTGAAATCGACCAAGGGGATGATCACATCGGCGGTGTATAAAACAGCATTAAAAGTCTCGTAATCTTTGCCAATGTCCGAATGCGCCTTCCAATGGGCGACGGGATTGTCGGGGGCCTGTTCAATGCTGCGCTGCCAATCGGCTGAAGCGAGGATCGGCGCTTGGGCCGGAACCATTTGATCATGCGCATAGGCCGAGCTGAAAACATACCAGCCGATGAAACCAAGGATAAGTAAAATGCCGATAGAACGGGCCGGTTTCTGGTTGAAACCTAAACTGAGATTATTGATTGAAGACACTAAAAGCGCAACGTTCCCCAAAATGATGTTCCGCATCTCATGCTCATGAGAGGTGGAGGAGCAGATGCGCCGATTATAGTCCGCGTGGGCGATACGCCAGTCACGGCTAATGCGGATCTCACTTGCTGCGCGGCTATGTCCGATGCGAGCGTAATATTGGGCAAGGAAGGTATGCGGCGCAGGGTCGAAATCCTGCTGCGACGCGCGGGATAGCCATGGAATATTGGGTATTTTTGGCTCTATATCGCGCTCCGCCTTGCGGTTCCAGATCGCAAGGCGCTGCGCCGGAGGGATGTGTGATATGATCTCGTTAAACGTGAAACCGTCCAGATTAAATGCCTCTGTTCTATCCCAAGCATCTGCATCATCTACAAGAGTGCCGACTGACATGTTCGTCGCGACTAGCCGTTTGGGCGGGGTTTTTAGGCTGAGATAAACCCAACCTGCCTTTACCTGCACCTCTTGGCAGCGTAGATCTCCCGAAAACGCCCCTCCGTGACACACAATCTGCCCGCCGATCGTGGCGCCAGTGAGGTCAACGGTGCCTGTGGCATGAAATCCGTTAATGAGGAAAAGATTTCTTGTTAGTTTGCATCCTTGGCCCCGTAGACCGTTGCAAGATGATCCGCTGAGAGTGACGTCATAGAGCTGTGCTTCACCGAGGTCTATTTGCCCGTCGATATGTGAGTCGGCGAGGATGAATGAGATGTCATTGCGCAGCCCGCGTAAGTTTAGCGGGCGGGTGACCCATGCGCCGACGATGGCCAGCCCGTGATGTGACAAGGTGATATCGGGGCAGTCTGCCTCGGCCAAATGGCGGATGAGGTCGGGGCGGATGGTATTGTCGTCACTCGGCGCCGAGGGGCGCGTTTCGGCAAAGACAACGGCGCCGTTTTCGTCGATCAGCCGGTGTTCGGCGGGGGTGAGGGGGGTGTCCCCTATAATATCATTTAATTTTTTAGAATATGTCATAAAAAAATCTCTCGCTGACACAAGGTTAGCGAGAGATTTATGTGATTACAAACCCTAATGGTTTAGCGGCGGCGATTGCGGCTGCCGTTGAGTTGTTGAAAGGCGAGGCCGTTGTGCGTTTCGCAATAGGGCTTGCCCGCCTGTGCCGCGTGACCGCAGAACCAAAAGTTTTCCGTCGCCGGATCACCGATGGGCCATTTGCATGTCTTTTCGGTGAGTTCCATTAAGTTCAGCTTTTTAGCCTTTTTCTCGATCTCGGCCGCTTTGGCGATCACCTCGGGGCTGGTTTCATTGGCCGAGGGTTGCGGTGGCAATGGCTGTCCTGCAGGGACAATCGCCTTGGACCGCGAGGGCACCTTGGGTTGCGGGATCGGCGCGGCCGGTTTGGCGGCGGCCTCGGCCGTGACTTTGGCCTCGGGTTTTGGGGCCGCCTTGGGTTTGGGGGCGGCTTTGGCGGTCTCTTTGGTTGCTGGCTTGGCCTTGGCCGCGGGGGCCGCTGTGGCCGTGCGGTTGGACAGGCCCAAACGATGCACTTTGCCAATCACCGCGTTGCGCGTGACATCGCCCAGCTCTTTGGCGATGACCGAGGCGGATTTCCCCTCGAGCCAGAGTTTTTTGAGAAGTTCAACGCGCTCGTCCGTCCACGACATATGTCAGTATCCTCGTCATTTGGGGTTGGGTGGCGATGCCCCCCTTTTCTTCGACAAGCTTCTATTCTAATCATCCACGCGTCAGTTACAAGACGAATTGCAAGCCGCGCCGGCCCATTGAGGCGACTGTGGCCAAAAATGAGGGCTAATATGGACGATTCTTATGCTGTGCGTCGGTTTGGACGGGTGAATTGGCTGGGGATGTGGACCCTTGCCCATCGCGAGATCAATCGGTTTTGGTCGGTCAAGGGGCAAACTGTCATGGCGCCCTTGGTCACGGGGGCATTGTTTTTGTTTATTTTTAACATTGCGATTGGCCCGCGGCGCGGGGATGTGATGGGGGTGCCGTTGATTGTGTTTTTGGCCCCTGGGATCATGATGATGTCAGCGATTCAAAATGCCTTTGCCAATACGTCCAGCTCGATGATGATTGCCAAGATGCAAGGCACCATTGTCGATACGCTGATGCCGCCGCTGAGCGCCGCCGAGATTGTGAGCGGCTATATCTTGGGCGGTGTGGCCCGTGCGATGGCGGTTGTGGTCGGCTTGGCGCTGGGGGTTGGCCTTTTCCTTGGGGTGTGGCCGGATCATCTGGGGTTGATGCTGCTCTACACTGTGATGGGTGGGGTTTTGATGTCGGCGATTGGGCTATTTGCCGGAATGTATGCCGAGAAATTTGATCAAATGGCGGTGATTACCAATTTTGTTATTACGCCGCTGTCGTTCCTCTCGGGTACGTTTTATTCGATCACGTTTTTGCCGCCCGTGTTGGAGCGGCTGAGCCATTTCAACCCGTTTTTCTATCTGATTGATGGGATGCGCTATGCGATGATCGGGCAATCGGATGCCTCGATTTTGACGGGAATTATCGTGTTGAGCGCGCTGTGTGTGATTGCTGTTGGCAGTGTCTGGCGCATGATCAAGATCGGGTATCGGATCAAACCCTAAAGCTTGGCCTTAGGATGGGCGCGGCGATAGACATCCATTAAGCGGGTTTCATCGACTTGTGTGTAGACTTGGGTCGCGCTGAGGGAACTGTGGCCCAACAGCTCTTGGATCGTGCGCAGATCGCCGCCGGCGGTCAAAAGATGCGTGGCAAAGGAGTGGCGCATGGCGTGCGGTGTCGTCGTATCGGGCAGGCCAAGCGCGTGGCGCAGCTGTTGCAGTCGGCCTTGGATCACGCGCGCCGAGAGCGGCTTGCCGCGCGTACTATAGAACACAGGATGATCGGAGCGAATGGGATAGGGGCAGCGCGCGACATATTCCGCCACAGCCGAGCGGGCGATCGGCAACACGGGCACGGCGCGTGTTTTGCCCCCTTTGCCCGTGATATGGATCACCTCGCCCAAAGGCACATCCGCCCCCGTGAGCGAGAGCGCCTCGGAAATGCGCAGGCCGCAGCCATAGAGCAAAGTGATGACTGCACTGTCGCGCGCGTCCTCCCATTTAGACGTGCCGAGGCTGTGCGCCTCTTTGATGACATCTTGGGCCTGCGCGGCGCTGATCGGGCGCGGCAGGGATTGTTGAAACTTTGGGCCGCGGGTCGATAAAATGACCGAGGCGTCGCCACCCGTCTCTTCGCTGGCCCATGCGGCAAAGGTTTTGATCGCCGAGAGTTTGCGCGCCAAAGAGCGGGACGCTGTGCCGCCGCCCCGTTGATGCGCCATCCATGCGCGCATGTCTTGGGTGGTCAGATCCCACAGATGGGCAAGGCCAAAGGTGCCGCCTTTATGCTGCGCCATGAAGTGGAAAAATACCCGCAGATCGGATTGGTACGCTTTGACCGTATGGGCCGATGCTTTCTTGAACACCGTTTCATGTGTCGACCATCGCTCGAGCGCGTCGCGCAGTTGATCACTGAGCGCGAGGTCACTCATTACGACAAAATATGGTGCAGTTGTCGTTCGAGCACATCCGCGAAAAATTCGAGCAATCTGCTGCCTTTGATCGGTTGGAATGTGTCTGAACTGGCAGAACCCATGACGATCATCGCCGGGAGGCGGCCAGTGCCCAAGTTCAACGTCAAGCAGGCCTCTGATCGGATATGCGGGGCGCTTTGCCCATAGATGAGGGGATCACTGCGATCTACAGCGCGCATCGTGGCCCTCTGGGGCGGGAGCGAGCTGAGCGGATTGATATAGTGGTCGATTTGCCCCTTGCCGATCAAACTGAGGTGAGCCAAGTCCGGCACGGGCGTTGGCGCCGCAGCTTGTGTTTCCAACACGAGGCGGACAGAGGCCAAGCGCAGGATATTTTTGATATCCTCACCCAAGCAGTGCAAAACAGCCTCAAACGCAAGCTCAGTTTCCATAAGGCGGAGCACTGCACGGTGAATTTGTTCGGTGCCCGCGAGATTTTCATAGGCCGCCGAGATCACCGTACGATGCGTATCCTCGAGCCGGCCCAACCGTTGTTCGAGCCGGTTCATCGCAAGGCCGCGCATATCGATGATATTTTCGCCCAATGTCGCGTCATGGGCGTGCATCAAGGCGCGCATGACATCCATATCCTCAAGCACAAGCGCAGGATCATTGCGGATCGCATCGCGCAATGTGTCTGTTAGGTTGAGGGTCATTTGTGGATCTTGTGTCATACGCGACTCGGGGTTGTTTCAGCGATTATAGGATTTTTTGGCCCGTGCTTTCAATATCTGCCAAAAATGTTGCCAATCCTTTGTCCGTGAGGATGTGATTTGCCATCGCTTTGATCACGGCTGGTGGGGCGGTGGCCACATCGGCACCGATTTTGGCACAATCTGACATGTGATTGGCCGTGCGAATCGACGCAGCAAGGATTTGCGTTTCAAAACCATAATTATCGTAGATCGTCCGAATATCTTCGATCAATTCTAACCCATCGAGGTTAAGATCATCTAAACGTCCAATGAACGGGCTGATAAATGTTGCGCCGGCTTTGGCAGCCAACAGGGCTTGGTTCGCGGAAAAGCACAGTGTCACATTGACCATCGTGCCCTCGCTCGAGAGCGTTTTACAGGCCTTGAGGCCATCCCATGTGAGGGGTAGCTTAACGGCAATATTATCGGCGATTTTTGCCAATTTGCGCCCTTCGGCAATCATTGTGTCCGCTTGCGTTGAGGTCACTTCGGCCGAGACAGGGCCCGAGACCATGGCGCAAATCTCTTGGGTCACTTCGATGATGTCGCGCCCTGATTTTTTGATCAACGAGGGGTTGGTTGTCACGCCATCGACCATACCTAGGTCATTGAGCTCTTTGATTGCTGTGATATCTGCGGTATCAACAAAGAATTTCATATAAGACATTCCTTCTTAGGAGGGTTTCGTTGCCTCACCTTTAGCGCAAACATTTGCCTATGGTAAAGGTAAACACATCAAGAGGACCGCGTGGAGACTGAATTTTTCGCCCCAAATGACCGAATTGCGGTGCTAACGACCCAACCTCTGGATGGGGCGCTGGATTATGTTGCGCCCGAGGGGGGCTGTTTTCTAGGGGCCTTTGTCGAAGTGCCTCTTGGCCCGCGCCGCGTGATGGGCGTTGTGTGGGGCGCAGGACAGGGCGATTTTAATGGCAAATTGCGCGCTGTGCACCGCGTACTGGATATCCCACTAATGCGGGCCGAATTGCGCCAATTTCTCGAGCGGGCAGCGCAGTATACACTGACGCCGATGCCCGCGATGTTGCGATTGGCGACCCGTGTTCCGGGATTGGGCAAGCCGCCGTCGATGCGCAAAATTTACCGCTTGGGTCACGGCGCGCCAGATCGAATGACCGATGCGCGGTGCCGCGTGTTGGAGGTGTTACAAGAGTATAACGGCCTCTCATTCACCTTGGGCGAGCTGGCTGAGCAGGCCGGCACAAGCAGTTCGGTGGTCAAGGGGATGTTGCCTTCGGGTGCCATTTTAGAGCAAGAGGCGCCGCGCGACCTGCCTTTTGCGCCACTTGATCCGGACTATGCGCACCGTCCCTTGTCGGACGGGCAGGCGCAGGCGGCCCAAGCGCTTAGTGCGGCGGTGGCGGCAAAATCCTACAAGACTGTACTCGTGCAAGGGGTCACAGGCTCTGGCAAAACCGAAGTCTATCTCGAGGCGATCGCCGAGGCGCAGCGCCAAGGGCGGCAGGCCTTGATCCTCTTGCCTGAAATTGCCCTTTCGGGTGCGTTTTTGGATCGGGTCGAGGCGCGCTTTGGCGCCAAGCCAGCGGAATGGCATTCGGGCGTCACGATGACCGAACGCCGCCGCGTGTGGACTATGGTGGCCGCAGGGCAGGCCCCCTTGGTCATCGGTGCGCGCTCTGCTTTGTTTTTGCCATTTCCAGATTTGGGATTGATCGTGGTCGATGAAGAGCATGACAGCAGCTATAAACAAGAGGATGGCGTCCGCTATAACGCCCGCGATATGGCGGTGCTGCGCGCATCGATTGCGCAATCGACCACTGTGTTGGTGTCGGCCACCCCGAGCCTTGAGACATGGGTGAATGCGCAGGCAGGCAAATATGACAAATTGGTGCTAAACGAACGCTTTGGCCCCGCGATTATGCCCAAGCTATCAGTTTTGGACATGCGTCAAGAAAAGTTAACCCGCCAAGAGTGGATCGCGCCCAGTACTGTGGACATGGCCCAAGAGCGCGTAAATAAAGGTGAGCAGGTCCTCTTTTTCCTCAATCGGCGGGGCTATGCGCCGGTGACGATGTGCCGCGCCTGCGGGCATCAAATCTCGTGCCATCAATGCGATGCGCGTATGGTCGAGCATCGATTTTTAAAACAGCTGATGTGCCATCAATGCGGTGAGACGGTCCCTATTCCCACAGTCTGCCCATCGTGCGCCGCCGAAGATCGCATGGCAGTGGTCGGCCCCGGCGTCGAGAGATTGGCCGAAGAGGCCAGTTTGAAATTTCCAACCTCCCGCGTGGTGACGTTATCATCGGATATGTTCGGCTCTGCGCGCGCGCTTAAGGCGGAAATCGCAACCATCGCCGAGGGCGGGGCGGATGTGATCGTAGGCACGCAATTGGTGGCCAAGGGGCATAATTTTCCCAATTTAACGATGGTGGGCGTGATTGATGCCGATCTGGGCCTGCATGGATCAGACATGCGCGCGGCGGAGCGCACCTTTCAATTGATGCGCCAAGTCTCGGGCCGTGCTGGGCGTGCGGACAAGCCGGGGGTTTGTGTGTTGCAAACCTATCAGCCCGAACATCCAGTGATCCAAGCGATTGTCTCTGGCGATGAAGAGCGGTTTTGGCACACTGAGGCCCAACAGCGCGAGGCCTTGAATATGCCGCCCTTTGGGCGCTTGGTCGGTCTTATCCTAACGGGCCCAGATGCGGATCGATTGTTCGAGATTGGTCAGCGCTTGGCGCAAAATGACATGGCGCTGCGCCGCATTGGGGGGCAGGTGTTTGGCCCTGCGGCGGCGCCGATTGCACGGATCAAAAACGCCTACCGCGTGCGGCTTTTGGTGCAGGCGCCCAAAGCGGCCCAGATCCAAGCGGCCATTGCACAGTGGATCGCCCCCGTGCGGTTGAAAAATACCGAACGGCTGAGCGTGGATATTGATCCGCAGAGTTTTTATTAAGCCGCTATGCCCGCACCGTCGTGATTGAGACGACCGGCATGATCCAAAGGTCACGTTCAAGATGCTCTGCCCGTCGAATGGCGGGGTTGAGCACTTCGATCATCAATGTCACAGTCAGTGCAAACAGTAGCCCAGCCACCGAGCCAAAGATCAAAATGCTCTTGCGCGAGCGGGACACAGGCTCTTGGGGCACCATCGCCTCTTCGAGCACTTGAAAGCGGCTGGACCGCTGAGTTTGTTCGACCTGAGCGGTCAGCTCTGCTTCGGCATATCGCTCGGTGATGATGGAATACTGTTTCTCGAGGCGCTTGCGTTCACGCTCTAACACGTTCAACTTCCGCTCCACTGCGGGGACTGCGGCGAGTTTGTTTTGAATGGCGGCGATGCCTTGGCCGATGCTTTGGCTTTGTGCTTTGAGGCGCTCAAGCTCGTCACTGCGGCGCTCGAATTGAGAGTTTGGTAGGCTTTCAATAGCTGTGATGCGCTGGGCGATATCCATACCTTGCAGGCGCATTTCCTCAATCTGTGAGCGCATCGATACGAGGTTGTGGGCCAAAAGAGGGGCATTGATCCGCTTAAACTCGGAAATTTGTAATTCGATGCGTTCGATATCAACGGTGACGCGGCCCGCTTCGCGCTCAAAGAATTTCAGCGCCTCTTGTGTGCTGCGCTGCCGCTGTGTGCTATTCTCGCTCAGGACGGCCCGCACAAGTTCATTGGCCAGTTGTGCCGCCAGCTCCGGATCCTTGCTATGGGCCTCGACGATGCGGCCAGAGGGGGGCATTGGCGGCCCAAACACCGTCTTGGTCATAGAGAGGGCGAATATCTATGTTTGTCCTGAGTGTTTCGGCGGTTTGAGTGAGTGTGTCGGCGGTATCCCCTGATGACAGGTTATATGTTTTAACGAGATCAATCATACGATCCCGCGCCAAGACACGGTGGCGGATCAGTTGCAATTCATGTGTGGTATCGGCGGCTTTCGCCCCGATCATGTTTTGCACCAATGGAAGCTCGATTTGAATGAGTGCGGCAGATCGATAGACGTGCTCTCTTGTGGTGGCGACGTAAATGGCCATGATAGACCCCATCGCACAGATCATCACGATCATCCAAAACCGTCTTTGGATCATCCCTATCATATCGTGGATCGATTTAATTTGCCCCATTTGTCCCGCCACTTTTCCTGTGCCTCATGTAGGTCTGGATTGCGGCATTTTTTTGACAACAGGGCCATTCGCAATAGCGGCGGCCCCGTCGGTAGCACGCGCGCCGTGCCTAATTGACTTAGCGCGGGATCAATGTCTCCATCTCATATCGGGCCTCTTCGGTTTCAAAGATCAACGCTTCGACGCCGCGCATATGCTTATCGCCATTTCTATGCGACACGAGGACATAGGTGTCTTTGGCGGTGATATCATAATCATCGCGGCGGCCCTCTAAGATGACTGTGTCGCGGCCGGCACCCCCTTGGATATAATCCTTGCCCAGGTGCGGGGTGATGGTGTCATCGCCTGCACCCATTAAGATGATGTCAGACTTGCGCGAGCCTTCCACAGAGTTGGGCTGCCCTGTGCGATAGCCGTACATAATCCCATGTTGAAACGTGCCCTCTGCGCGCTCTTCTGGATAGGAGATGACTTGTTGATTGTAGCGCGTGACTTGATCCCATCGCGCCGTTTTATCGCCAAGATAGCGCAAGGCCCCCCAGCTGCCCGATTGAGACGGGGCGCTAATGTCGGAAAAGATGTTGAACTCATATCCTCCGATGCGGCGCCGTTCCTCGATCAATTGAGCATAGAGATCGACAACGTCCTCTGAGTAATTGAACGCTTTGAAAAACTCAAAGAGCATCGGATCATCGAGGGCCTGCCCAGATGCCGTGATCGTGCTACCGCCTGCGTAGCTGATGAACCTTAAGCCATGGCGATCGGCTATGGCTTTGTGCTTGGCCCATTGATCAAAAAGCTGCTCTTTGAGGGCGGTTTGCGAGACAATACTTGCCAACGCCGTCGTCGCCGCATCATAGCGGCGTTGAGCGACGTAATCCGCTGTTTGAGAGCCCGTAAGGCCGGCTTGCTGCGCGGCCAATTGGGCCAGCGTTTGAGAGGCGTCGACCCAGCCGCGCACTCGGGGCATGCCTTTTGTCCCAGCGGCCCCGAAATATCCCGCCACGGCATAGGCATCAAAAAAGCGTGCAGGGGTCAGATCGGGCAGGTCAGGGGCCTCGAAAAACGCCTGTTCCAAACCAGGCACTGCTGTTTGCACCGCACCGACGATGCGCACGTCGCGCCCTGCGGTGCGAAAGGCCGTCTTCCACTCCTTGGCCATCGTCACGGCGCGCTCGGCCCCAATTTGGATCCATCCGGCCTCTGGTGCGGTTTGCGGGTCAGGCCAGCGCACATTTGCCTCTTTGAGCAGGTCATGCGCTTGGTCAAATTGCCAATTCCACAGCTCGTTCGAATATTCGACATAAGGAATGAGATCGGGATCAAGGCTCTGGGCGACTTGCTCGGCAAAGCGCTGCATATAATTTCGATTGGCGCCATGGGGCATCGTAAACCATGGATCAGCGCCAATTTGATTGGCCAAATCGATCATCACTTCAAGCGGCACGCCGCGCCACGCA
>JBDNBY010000035.1:0-4379 GCA_039767595.1 Paracoccaceae bacterium
AGGCGGGCCTTTTGAAATCGCAAAGGTCTTAAGAATTAAGACGCTTCTGTGATGAATTTAACGGCGTCACCAAATGTTTGGATTGTTTCCGCTGCATCATCAGGAATTTCGATACCGAATTCTTCTTCGAACGCCATCACGAGTTCGACTGTGTCGAGGCTGTCTGCGCCGAGGTCATCAATAAATGACGCGTTTTCAGCTACTTTGCTTTCTTCAACGCTCAAGTGCTCTACAACAATTTTTTTCACACGATCTGCGATGTCGCTCATGATCTTTTCCTTCATAGTTCGGTCATTGACCTGTTAGGTTCAGAATTTCCCCTGAACAATTACCGTTGCGCGCAAAAGACAGTCCCCCGCCCGACAAGCGCCCAAAATGATCTATGGACGCGCTTATATTACGTCGCGTCCATTTGGCAAGAGGTTTTGCACAAATTTCAACCCAAAGCCATTTTGCCACACAGGCAGGCGCCTAGAGCATTGCCATGCCGCCATTGACGTGGAGCGTCGCCCCCGTCATGTAACCGGCCTGATCTGAGGCAAGATAGAGCACAGCCGCGGCGATATCCTCGGGACTGCCCATGCGGCCGGCGGGGATTTGGCCCAAAATCGCGCCTTTTTGATCGTCGTTCAGCTTGTCCGTCATCGCCGTCGCGATAAAGCCCGGGGCGACAGAATTCACTGTGATGCCGCGCGTGGCGACTTCATAGGCCAGTGATTTGGACATGCCGATCATTCCGGCCTTAGAGGCGGCGTAGTTGCCCTGACCGGGGTTGCCAGTGGCGCCCACGATCGACGAGATATTGACGATCCGGCCCCAGCGGGCCTTCATCATGCCGCGCAGCACACCTTTGCACAGGCGCATGGTCGAGGTGAGATTGACATTGATCACATCATCCCATTCCGCATCGGACATCCGCATAAAGAGGTTATCTTTGGTGATGCCGGCATTGTTGACCAAAATATCCACGGATCCCATCAGCTCTGCGGCCTGTTTGGGTAGGGCATCGACCGCCTCTTTGTCTGACAAGTTGCAGGTTTGCACATAAACGCGATCGCCCAATTGTGCGGCCAATTCGTTCAAAGGCGCCTCGCGCGTTCCAGAAAGGGTCACTGTGGCCCCTGCCGCGTGCAATGCCGTCGCAATAGCGCCGCCAATGCCCCCTGATGCGCCAGTGATCAGCGCGTTTTTTCCTGTGAGTTCGAACATGTTACACCTCCCGTGATGCCAATAGTTTTGCGATATCCTCGGGCGTGCCGGCGGGATATGCTGTGATGTCGCGGTTGATCCGTTTGATCATCCCGCTGAGCGCTTTGCCTGCGCCCACTTCGTAGGCGGCGGTGATGCCGATCTCGCCCATGCGCAGCACGCTCTCGCGCCACCGCACAGAGCCTGTGACTTGCTCAACCAACAGCTCTTTGATCAGTGCGGGGTCGCTGATGGCGTCGGCGCGCACATTGGCAATGAGCGGCACAGTCGGGGCGGACATCGCCACATCGGACAGCGCGACTTGCATCCGCTCGGCCGCGGGGGCCATCAAGGCGCAGTGAAACGGCGCACTCACAGGCAAGAGCATCGCCCGTTTCGCACCGGCCGCTTTGGCCAAATCCGCCGCGCGCTCAACCGCCTCTTTGTGGCCTGAGACGACCACTTGGCTTGGGTCATTGTCATTGGCCGCTTGGCAGATTTGACCTTGGGCGGCCTCTTGGGCGATCTGTGTGACTTGCTCATAGCTGAGGCCCAAAATGGCCGCCATGGCACCCACGCCCACCGGCACCGCCTCTTGCATCGCTGCGCCGCGGATGCGCAATAGGCGCGCGGCATCCGAAATGCTCAGGGCGCCGGCGGCGGCAAGAGCGGAATATTCGCCCAGTGAGTGCCCTGCAACGCAATCCCCGTCGCTGAGCGCAAGGCCCTCTGCCTCAAGTGCGCGCATCGCCGCCAGCGACGTAGCCATCAAGGCAGGTTGGGCATTTTGCGTTAATGTAAGTGTTTCAATCTCGCCGTCCCAAATCAGGTCAGAGAGTTTTTCGCCCAACGCGGCGTCAACTTCGTCAAACACGGCCTGCGCGGCGGGATACGCCTCGGCCAATGCCTTGCCCATTCCAATTGTTTGCGCCCCTTGGCCCGGAAAAACATATGCAATTGCCATGCGGATACCACCCTTTTCGTGTCAGTTTCACCGCTCATACCGAGGAAGCCGCGCGCGCGCAACCTTGGCGTCATCGGTGGTTGGACGCATGGCGTGCGCCATAGCAAAAAGGCCGCACTGGGCGGCCATGAAAAGATATGGCACGCGGCGTGCCTTATCTTGTATCTGGATTATACGGAGTGCTACTTCTTAAACGGGTCAAACATAAAACACGACAGCCCCGCCATCAGCAGCGTTGCGCAGAGCACTACCACCCCCACAAGGGACGTTATGTTTTGCGGGCTGATCACGCCGCACAGCACCAAAGACGATACAATCAAACTTGCCCCAAAAATCCGAGACATCACAGAGCCTTTCTTTTCGGGCCCAAGCCCAGCATTGCGCGATCTGTATATGTATATTCAATCTGTGCCATTGTATCCCTCAATCCTACGGTGCGTTGGGGATCAACGTGCCGCGGTATTGGGGCATGAATGGGGCGCAACTGGACAATGAGCGTGACCATTGTGAGACCGCTTGCACATTGTGTGCCAACACTCGCAAAAGGAGAGGGCCTTTCATCCACTCGCCCTCCCGTCACCTCATGCGGCGCGGCACAGAGCCGGCCCCATTATAAAAGGGTTGCACTTTGCCCCTATCGCCGCTATGTGAGCCTCTCTTTCCGCATTTTTACGAAACTGCGCAGCTCTCGTGACGTGGCGCGGAAAGACATCAGGCCACGGCTTTGAAATGCGCTTATTATGAAATGGAGATCACATGCCCCTGTATGAGCATGTCTTTATCTCTCGTCAGGACCTGTCAACGGCTCAAGCCGAAGGCCTTGTCGAGCACTTCTCAACAGTTTTAAAAGACCAAGGCGGTAGCGTCGTCAATACTGAGTATTGGGGTCTGAAAACAATGGCTTACAAAGTCAACAAAAACCGCAAAGGCCACTACTCCATGCTGCGCACAGACGCACCTGCGGCCGCCGTGCACGAGATGGAACGCCTCATGGGCATCCACGACGACGTAATGCGCGTGTTGACGATTAAAGTTGAAGCACATGAAGAAGGTGCATCTGCACAGATGCGTAAATCAGACGAGCGTGGCGAACGTCGCCGTGATCGTGATCGCGGATAAGGAGATCTGACCATGGCTACAAAACCATTCTTCCGCCGTCGCAAAGTGTGCCCCTTCTCAGGTGAGAACGCACCTAAAATCGACTATAAAGACACAAAACTTTTGCAGCGCTATATCTCTGAGCGTGGGAAAATCGTTCCTTCACGCATCACAGCAGTGTCCGCGAAAAAGCAACGTGAATTGGCCCGCGCGATCAAACGCGCCCGCTTCCTCGCGCTTTTGCCTTACGCTGTGAAATAAGGAGATTTGAACAATGCAAGTTATCCTTCTCGAACGCATCGCAAAGCTCGGTCAAATGGGCGATGTTGTGAATGTCAAAGCCGGCTATGCGCGCAACTTCCTTTTGCTTCAGGGCAAAGCGAAACTTGCGTCCAAAGAGAACATTGCCGCGTTTGACGCTGAAAAAGCACAACTCGAAGCGCGCACCCTCGAGACAAAAAACGAAGCCGAAGCGCTTGGTGCCCGTCTCGACGGCCAGCAATTCATCATCATCCGTCAGGCCTCTGACGCTGGTGCGCTTTATGGCTCAGTCACACCGCGTGACGTGGCCGAAGTGGCCACAGATGGCGGGTTCTCTGTTGACAAAAAACAAGTTCGCGTTGCGGCCCCGATCAAAGATCTCGGTGTTCACAAGGCGATCGTCACATTGCACCCCGAAGTCGAAGTTGACGTTTTCTTGAACGTTGCCCGCTCGATGGAAGAAGCCGAAGTGCAAGCCTCAGGCAAGTCGATCCAAGAATTGGCCGCGGAAGAAGAAGCCGCAGCAGAATTCGAAATCGCAGAACTCTTTGACGACATCGGCTCAGCGGCAGATGACGACGAAGATGGCGGCCCAGTCGAGACACCAGAAGACAACTAATCTTCTTTTGACAACAGATTTGAAAACAGCCTCCAAATTTGGGGGCTGTTTTTTTGTGCAAATGCCCCCTTTGACACAGAAAAACGCAAAATTTCCTAGGGCTGACACATTATCGCTGCACACTCAAAGGTTGTAACTTTGAGTGATACACCGTAGGTATATCCTGTATTTTAAGGATATCACCTGCTGCCATGACACGTTCAAAACACCTTGCCGCGCTTATCGTTGCGATTGTGAGCCTCAGTTTGG
>JBDNBY010000036.1:0-26614 GCA_039767595.1 Paracoccaceae bacterium
ACCCATCCGCCCGTGATCGAGGCACAGCGGGTACCGCCATCGGCCTGTAGGACGTCACAATCAATTGAAATTTGACGCTCGCCCAAAGCAGAGCGATCAATGCAGGCCCGCAGGCTGCGGCCAATGAGGCGTTGAATTTCGACCGTGCGGCCGCCTTGTTTGCCTGAGGCGGCCTCGCGGCGCATGCGCGACGATGTTGAGCGCGGCAGCATGCCATATTCGGCCGTGACCCATCCGAGGCCAGAGCCCTTGATAAATGGGGGAACGCGCTCTTCGAGAGATGCTGTGCAAAGCACGTGCGTGTCGCCCACTTTGATCAAACAGGATCCTTCGGCATGTTTAGAGACATTCGTCTCAATGGTGACAGTTCGCATTTCGTCCAGTGCTCGTCCTGAGGGGCGCATGATAATTCCTTTCGTTTTGCCCCCGTATAAATCATACCGGCCAAGGATCAAGCACTGTCACAGTTTGTTGACGGGCGTGTTGGTTATTGCGTCTGCGCGCCATGCGCATATATTGTGCGGAATATGGAACATTCGGCAAAGCTTTTAGAGGAACTCAACGATCGATCGCGTATGATATTTCGCGGTATAGTTGAGTCGTACCTTGATACCGGTGAGCCAATTGGATCGCGGACGCTTAGCCGTGACCTCCCGATCGCAGCCAGCGCCGCCACGATCCGAAATGTGATGCAAGACCTTGAATATATGGGGCTTTTGGAAAGCCCTCATACCAGTGCAGGTCGGTTTCCGACCGATCTTGGCCTCAGGTTGTTTGTCGATGGGCTGCTGAATGTCACGGATTTAGACCCTGATATGGAAAGCACGTTAACCAGTTCGGTGCGCAGTAACTCTGACCCCATCGATGAAAAGCTCAATAAAATCAGTGCCGCGCTCTCGATGATCTCAAAAACTGCGTCGTTGGTGATGTGCCCCAAACGCGAGGCGCCGCTCAAGCATATCGATTTCGTGTCCCTCAATCGAGAGCAGGCGATCGTTGTTTTGGTGTTTGCCGATGGGCATGTGGAAAACAGGCTGTTCAAGCCGCCCCCTGGGTCGATGGATAGTGTGTTTCGCGAGGCGGCCAATTTCCTTAATGCCCGCCTTGAGGGGCGCACCCTCTCAGATCTGCGCACCTTTATTTCCCAAGACATCACTGTGATGCGGCGCGACTTGGATGTTTTGACGCAGAGTTTGATCGAAGATGGCCTCGCCTCTTGGAGCTCTGAGGGCGCCGGTTATGACCGTTTGATCGTGCGCGGGCGTGCGCAATTGATCGAAGGGGGCTATAGCTCGGAAGAGCTGGAGCGAATCAAAGAGCTCTTTGACGACCTCGAACGGAAGAAGGATATCGCCGATTTTCTCGATTTAGTAGAAACTGGCGATGGTGTGCGTGTTTTTATCGGCGCAGAAAACAAACTTTTTTCATTATCGGGTTCCTCTTTGATCGTAAGTCCTTATATGAACGCGGAGCGTAAAATTATCGGTGCGGTCGGGGTGATTGGCCCCACGCGCATCAATTACGGGCGCATAGTGCCCATGGTAGATTACACAGCGCAATTGGTGGCAAAGCTGATTGCAGATCGAGGTGAGAGGTAGAGGATGTCCGATCCTAAAAACGAAGAGTTTCTTGATGATATCGAAAATGCAGCTGCAGAAGAGAGTGCAGATGAGTTGATCGATATAACGGCAGAAGAGATTGAGCTAGACGAGCTGCGCGCCGAGCGTGATGCGCTTCAGGATAAATTCATGCGCGCCCTCGCGGATGCCGAAAACGCACGCAAGCGCGCCGACAAAGATCGTCGCGAGGCGGAAATGTACGGTGGCACGCGTTTGGCCCGAGATTTACTGCCGGTCTATGACAATCTCAGCCGCGCGTTGGCCGCGATGAACGAAGACGAGACAGCCTCGGCCAACGCCGCCCTTCTCGAGGGGGTGGAATTGACCCTGCGCGAGTTGACGAATGTCTTGAAAAAGCACGGCGTCACGCAAATTACACCGGCTGTGGGAGACAAATTTGATCCCGCACAGCACGAGGCGATGTTCGAGGCCCCCGTGCCTGGCACCAAAGCTGGCGAGATTATCCAAGTCTCGGCCGAGGGCTTTATGCTCTATGACCGTCTTTTGCGGCCTGCGCAGGTCGGGGTGTCGTCCTTTACGGGCTAGGCTTTCCAGCTGATCCCAGCAATGCCTTGAGCTTGTAGAGCGCGTCGAGCGCCTCTCGCGGGCTCAGGGTGTCTGGGTCGATATCTGAAAGACGGGTCTCAATGAGGCTGGGCGCTTGGATAGCGGGCACTTTGGTGGCGGCATATTCAAACAATCCAAAATCGCGGCTGCTCTGGGCGCCGCTAGATTCGAGGCGCACCAGAATCTCTTGCGCACGTTCGATTGCGCTGCGCGGCAGGCCAGCCAACTGCGCCACATGCACCCCATAGGAATGCGCGCTGGCCCCGTCAATAATTTCAAAGCGAAAGCGAATATCGCCATCTTTTTCCGATACGGCCACGGTCACGTTCTTGGCTTTTTTCAACTGATCCGCCAAATCCGTCATCTCGTGGTAATGCGTGGCGAACAAAGCGCGACATTTATTAACTTCGTGTAAATATTCAAAGGTCGCCCATGCAATGGACAGCCCATCATAGGTCGAGGTGCCGCGCCCAATCTCATCGAGGATCACAAAAGACCGTTCATCTGATTGATTGAGGATGGCGGCCGTCTCGACCATTTCCACCATAAAGGTCGATTGCCCGCGGGCAAGATTGTCGGACGCCCCGACACGCGAAAACAAGGATGAAACGAGGCCGATCTGCGCAGATTGAGCCGGAACATAGCTGCCCATTTGGGCAAGAATGACGATCACGGCATTTTGGCGCAAAAACGTTGATTTACCCGCCATGTTTGGCCCCGTCACGAGCCAGAGGTTTTGAGCGCTTAAATCACAATGATTGGCAACGAATGAGGCGCCCTCGCGTTCTAATAACGACTGCTCCACCACTGGGTGACGCCCCCCTTGGATCGTTAAGGTCAGGCTGTCATCCACAGCGGGGCAGCACCAGTTTTGCCGCTGCGCCACATGTGCCAAACTCGCATCAACATCCAAAGTTGCGAGTGCTTGGGCAATATCATTGAGCGCGGCCAACCCTTCGAGCACCGCCTCCGTCAGGGCCGAGAAGTGAGCTGCCTCAAGCGTGAGGGCCTTGCTCTCGGCCTCGACCAAATCGGATTGTAGGGCCGTCAGTTCGGCGGATGTAAAGCGAACTTGATTGGCAGTGGTTTGGCGATGAATAAAGGTCTGTGCCAACTCGTCTGACATCATCGTCTTGGCATGTGTGGCAGGCGTTTCAATGAAATAACCCAGAACATTGTTATGTTTGATCTTCAACGCAGTGATCCCAGTGAGGTCACTGTATTGGCTTTGCAGCTGCGCCATATGCCCGCGGCCGTCGCGCTGCAAGCTGCGCAGTCGATCAAGCTCGGTATCATAGCCTTCGCGAATAAAGCGCCCGTCGCGCGCCAAAACCGGCAGGTCATCTTCTAAGGCGCGCCCAAGCTCTTGGGCCAACGGCGTGGTGGTCTGGACCGCGTGGGTCAGATCGGATGTGCCATAGACTGCCTGATGCAGTTCGCGCAAATCTTGGGCACAGACGAGGGATTTGAGAATGTTCCCTAGATCACGCGGACCGGCCTGACCCATCGTCACCCGCGAGACGGCGCGCGAGAGGTCTGGGCATTTGCGCAGCGTGTCGCGCAAGCCATCTCGACCGTGCGGATTTTGGAAAAACGCTGTGATTGCCGCTTGGCGCCCATGAATGGACGACAGGTCAAGCGACGGATTGGTCAAGCGATAGCGCAACAGACGCGCGCCGCCCGCTGTCACAGTGTGATCCAAAATAGACAGAAGGGATCCCTTGCGCTGCCCCTCCAGAGTTTGGGTCAATTCCAAATTGCGCCGTGTGGCGGCGTCGATGAACATGCGCCGCTGCTCCAAATGTCGACGAGGGCGGGACAGCTGGGGCGCGCTTGATTGAAAAGTCGTCTCTAAATAGGCCAAAATCCGCGCTACGGCGATATGTTCGGCCGGCGTCAGCGCACCAAGCCCCTCTAGCGTTTGAACGTTGAAATAGCCCTGAACATAGCCGTCGACATCTGAGGGGATATCATCATGGGCCACTGTGGTCATCGAGGTGTTCAGATGTTCTGTCGCATTGTGGAGCTCTTGGATCATATCCTCCGGCACCACAAATTCACGCGGGGCGATGCGCGCCAGATCATGGCCAAGGCGCACAAATGGTACAGTTTGCACTTCCAATTCGCCGGTCGAGGCATCACACCACGCCAAGGCATAGCTGCCCTTGTGGTGGGAAATGGCGCACAGATAGTTGTTTTGCTTGGCATCCAAAAGCGCATCTTCCGCCAGAGTACCAGGCGTGACCAGTCGGACGACATCGCGTTTGACGACGGCTTTGTAGCCACGCTTTTT
The DNA here is from genome assembly GCA_039767595.1 of Paracoccaceae bacterium. GTDB lineage: Bacteria > Pseudomonadota > Alphaproteobacteria > Rhodobacterales > Rhodobacteraceae > JBDNBY01. Next base: position 4,480 of record JBDNBY010000036.1, read on the forward strand.
CGCCTCGGCGGGGGATTCAAGCTGTTCGCAAATTGCCACGCGAAACCCTTGTTGGATTAGGGACAAAAGGTATTGTTCCGACGAATGATGCGGCACGCCGCACATGGCGATATCCTCGCCCTCGTGCTTGCCGCGTTTGGTGAGGGCAATATTGAGCGCTTCGGCGGCGGCCACGGCATCGTCAAAAAACAGCTCATAGAAATCACCCATGCGATAAAACAATAGCGCATCTGGATAGCGTGCTTTGATCTCTAAATACTGTGCCATCATCGGCGTGACGGTGGACGAACTGGACATCTGCCCTCCAATTGGTTTTTGTAGTGCATACTGGTCAGCGAGACCGAGGAAAAGTAAAATCCTCTTTCGTCTTATGTAATCTCATCCAAGGAGCGGCCCATGACCGTCTACAATTTAGGCTCTATCAACGTCGACCAATTTTGGCATGTTCCAACATTACCGCGCCCTGGGGAAACTCTGGTGGCGACCGATCTATTGGTTGGGTTGGGCGGCAAGGGGCTCAATATGTCTGCGGCCTTGGCGCGGGCAGGAGGCTCTGTGTTGCATATCGGGGCCATCGGCATAGATGGTGATCGTGTAATTAAGAAAATGGCCAAGTGGAAACTTTCCACGGAATATATCGAGCGCGTGCAGCACCCCACAGGTACCGCATTTGTAATGATAGAGGCCGCGGGTGAAAATATGATTCTTATTTTGCCCGGGGCTAATATGCACATCTCGAATAGCATGATTGACGCGGCTCTGGATTATGCAAAGCCGACCGATTGGCTCTTGATGCAAAACGAAACAAATGGGCATCGTCATGCAATTAAGCGGGCACGTGCGATTGGAATGAAGATTGCCTACGCCGCAGCCCCGTTTGACGCAGATCGTGTCAAGGAAGTCCTGCCACATATCGACCTTTTGTTCCTCAATGAAATTGAGGCCGAGCAATTGACTCATGCCATTGGCCGTGCCCCGACGACATTAGACGTGCCACACGTTGTGATGACTATGGGTCCCAAAGGGGCGCGATGCTTTGACAACACGGCAGGCACCTATGTCGATATCAATGCCCCGAGCGTCACGGCGGTGGACACCACTGGCGCAGGGGACACATTCACCGGCTACGCGATGGCGGCGCTCGATCGCGGGGAATCGATCGAAGATGCCGCGGAACAAGCGATTTGGGCAGGTAGCCTGATGGTCACAAAAAATGGCACTGCGGATGCGATCCCCAGTGCCAGTGAAGTTCAGCGTTTCAAAGACGATTACTTAACGCGGCGTTGACGCGCGGCCAAAAGCTTGAGGCGCAGCGCATTGAGCTGAATAAAGCCTGCTGCATCCTTTTGATCATAGGCGCCCGCGTCATCTTCGAAGGTGACATGTGCCTCTGAATAGAGGCTATAGTCTGACCAGCGGCCGACTGTGCGCACGGACCCTTTGTACAGTTTGAGGCGCACTGTGCCTGTGACAAACTCTTGGCTTTTGTCGATCAGTGCCTGCAGCATTTCACGCTCTGGGCTGTACCAAAAGCCGTTATAGATCAGCTCTGCGTATTTTGGCATAATCTCATCTTTGAGGTGCGCGGCACCGCGATCAAGTGTGATTTGCTCAATTCCACGATGCGCCTCGAGCAAGATCGTGCCACCAGGCGTCTCGTAAATGCCCCGAGATTTCATCCCAACAAAGCGCCCCTCAACGAGGTCGAGCCGGCCTACACCGTGGCGTCCGCCGTATTCGTTAAGCTTGGTTAGCACAGTTGCCGGTGACATCGCCTCGCCGTTAATGCTCACGGCATCGCCGCGCTCAAAACCGATTTCGATATATTCGGGCGTCTCAGGCGCATCTTCGGGATGAACAGAGCGTTGATACACGTAATCGGGGGCCTCTTGCGCAGGATCCTCGAGGACTTTGCCCTCTGACGAGGTGTGCAACAAGTTTGCGTCCACGGAAAACGGTGCTTCGCCGCGCTTGTCCTTGGCGATTGGGATTTGATGCTCTTCGGCGAAGGCGATCAATTTGGTGCGAGATGATAGATCCCACTCACGCCATGGGGCGATGACCTTGATATCAGGGTTCAACGCATAGGCCGAGAGTTCAAAGCGCACTTGGTCATTGCCTTTGCCTGTGGCGCCGTGGGCCACCGCGTCTGCGCCCGTGGCCGCCGCGATTTCAACCAAACGCTTGGAAATTAGAGGGCGGGCAATCGATGTACCCAGCAAATACAGCCCCTCATAAACTGCATTCGCGCGGAACATTGGGAATACGAAATCACGCACAAATTCCTCGCGGACGTCTTCGATATGGATGTTTTCGGGCTTAATTCCCAACAGCTCTGCCTTTTGGCGGGCGGGATCCAGCTCTTCGCCTTGGCCCAGATCAGCGGTAAATGTGACCACTTCACAGCCGTATTCGGTCTGAAGCCATTTAAGGATAATTGACGTATCAAGACCGCCTGAATAGGCCAAGACAACTTTTTTTGGTGCGGACATGTGTTTCACCTTCTTTTGAATTTGTGGCGTCCTACCGTCTTTTTGAGGGCGCGGCAAGATGGCGCTCTTGCTTAACACCTGAGTGTCGTGCAGTGCTATGGCTATGACAGAGTTTAAATTACAGGCCCAAGCGGCCGAAACATCCCTCCGGACGGTGTTTGAAGCAACCCCGCTCCAACATAACGCCTATCTCAGTGCGCTCTATGATGCCGACATTTGGCTCAAGCGAGAGGACCTGACGCCAGTGCGATCCTATAAATTGCGCGGTGCTTACAACGCCATGCGCAAACAGCTGGATCACGATCATTTTGTTGCGGCCAGTGCGGGCAATCACGCCCAAGGCGTTGCCTTTATGTGTGCCCATCTTGGGGTCAAAGGCACAATTTTTATGCCAGTGACCACGCCGCAGCAAAAAATCAGCAAGACTAAGATGTTCGGTGGAACTTGGGTCGAAGTCCGCCTCGTGGGGGATTATTTCGATGAAACATTGAGCGCGGCACAAGAGATGTGTCGCCAAAGCGGAGCGCATTTTCTATCACCCTTTGATGACGCCGATGTCATCGAGGGGCAGGCGACTGTGGCCGTTGAAATCGAGCAGGCACTGGGTCAAGCCGCTGATGTGACTGTATTTCCAGTTGGTGGGGGTGGACTCGGCTCTGGTTTGGTGAGTTATTTTAAGAATTCCACGGAATATTTTGCGATTGAGCCATCGGGTGGCGCTTGCTTGGCGGCCGCACTGGCCGCCGGCGAACCTGTTGCATTGCCGCATGTGGATACGTTTGCCGATGGCGCTGCCGTTGGGCGAATTGGTTTCAAAACATTTGAATGTTTAAAGAATATCCCACCAAATCGGGCACTTTTCGTTAACGAAGATCGCTTGTGTACAACTCTTCTCGACATGCTCAATGTTGAGGGCGTCGTGCTAGAGCCGTCTGGTGCCTTAGCCATTGATGCCCTCAAAGATATCCAAGACGAGATCCGCGGCAAAACAGTTGTTTGCATTACATCGGGCGGCAATTTTGATTTTGAACGCCTACCGGAAGTCAAAGAACGCGCCCAAAAATACCTCGGCGTTAAGAAATATTTTGTCCTCCGCATGCCGCAGCGCCCAGGCGCGCTGCGTGATTTTTTGCAAATGCTGGGTCCTGACGATGACATCGCACGGTTTGAATATCTCAAAAAATCGGCGCGCAATTTTGGTACGGTGCTGATCGGGATTGAGACGAGTGATTCGAAAAACTTTGAGGATTTGTTTGAAAAAATAAATGCAGCTGGCTTTGCCTATGAGGACATCACGAATGATCCAATTTTAGGGCAATTCCTCATTTAAATTAAGAAAATCATTTATTTCTCGTTAGCCCCCTACGTTGAAAATATCTCTATAACGGTACATTATTATGCTAACATATTGGATTTTTCGGTATAATAAATAGGCTATATCCGAAACTTAATTTTACGAGGCTGTATTTATTGACGTTTATTGTCACGATCTCCGCGAGGAGTTTGCCCAATACACGTGATACTCTGTTTGAAGAGCACAATTCGGGTTAGCGCTAATATCTGACATATCTGTCCTTAAAAACATTTTTTAATAATATTGGCTCAATGGCCCGTTTCAATCAATTTAGTTAATTCCTACCAATTCGTTTTTGGTGTCGATTGGCAAAAGTTACATTTTATAACTGAGTCTTTTAGTTGAAATTTCTGCGCAATTTAATATCTATAACAATATTTAAAAACATTATGTCAAAGTTTTTACTACTCCAGGTTACAGCGTTTTATGAACGCTAATGGGTGCCAAAATGAATGAAATTGTATTGACTGATGATAAAAAACTACAATTTTTTTATGGAGTCAATTGCCCGAACCACATTTTCTGTTATGCCATTGGGGTCATAATATTTTTGGATGTTTGATAGCGTCTGAACATTTATGGGATAAACGTGCGAATTAGGGTAGTTTGAGTTTCGATAAAAATAATCATCTGAGGAAATTAATTCGTGTTTAGTCCAATCAATCAGAGGATCTAGTGAGTAAGTAAAACGATTGCGGGTGCACACAAAAGCCGCATGCATTTCAATGCCAGAGGATACGCAAAGCGCTTCAATAGCTTCTAAACTAATTAGTTTCGTTATGTACTGGTCAAAAATAACGTAAACAGTTTCATTAATATACTTGATTATTATACGATTAATGAAGTCAACAAATTCAGACAGATTTTCATCTGTGAAGTTATATTCTTTAACATCGAACTCATCAGAGATGTGTATACAGCGGCTAATATTCTCTTTGAGGTTATTGTAGTGCAAACTAAACACTGAGACTTTTGGGTCTCTCGAGCTTAATAAGATGTGACGGGAAATTAGAGGTGCAGTTTCTTTTGTTTCATCACACAATAATAATAGTTTACAAGATTTTTTAATCGGCGCGTGTCTAGCCACCTGGAGGGGAGTTTTATTACTCATAATATCAGGTGTTAAAATGTTGTGTTCTGGTATAGTCTTTACATAGTTTAAACTTTCGGAGTGCATTAGCTTGGGAAGAAATGTAGCCATGCTCAAATTGATATTTAGATGATGCTGATCAAGATGTTTTGGAAAACAGATATAGACGTAAAATCTAAAATCCGAATTCGGTATGCGGAAAAAAATTCGTGCGTTAATCTCTGGAATTAATTTGAATACCGTTCGCAGCGTATCATAAATATCCAGGTCTAATGAAACTTGTTTCGTCCGATCTCCAAATATACTATTGATGTCGACAGTCACTCTTCCGTTGCTTTTTTTCGCCTCCCAACCAGTGCCGTCTTGTTTCTCATATTCAATTAAATCTGTTAATTCGTGACTTAGGAAAAAGTCATGCTGAGCTGTGCCTTCTCCAAGTTTATCACTATTGATTGCCTCTCTAATCGTCTTAGCTGGTTCAATAGGGTCCCAACTATACTCAGCCACGGCGTGATATAAGCCGCGCTTTACCATTTTGTAGCTCGTCACACCGCTAAGTGTGAGAAGAATAAGAGTCCTACCTATTTCAAAATCTTGTATGTGGATTGTGTTTAACATTACGGCTCACTTTGGGAACACAAAATATCTGGTTGCGCAACATTTAGTCATGACTTCACTTTCTCTTAGTAAGCAGGTTGTGAGCGTTAGCTTATTTGAATAAGCGCAAAAAACGTTGAAGAGATATGATCGTACACTTAGCCTTAGTGACCAGGCTTGGAACTCCACTTGTTTTATTGATGGCTAATTTGTTTGATCTTTTAACCGTAGGATAATCTGATAGCTATGTTTTCAGGTGCAGCTACAAGCGCTTCAGTGCGTATGTAGCTGCATTTTTGAAACAAATTAATTACGCACATCACATTATATAATGAATACGCTTTTCATGTTCGCTTCCACCTCCGAAAACCACTTTTGAAGGTCTTCGCGCCCTGAAAGAATGCTCCAGAAGTCAACCCCTAATTTTGACTGAAGTTCGTCATCATCCATTGCCAATGCATTTTGAATTGAAGTGTAGGTTTGCTCCATTGGAACCCAAAGCTCCGATGAACACGCCGGGAGTGTGAGGAAGTGAATTTTCTCTTGAGCGTTTTTATGAACCGATTTGAAAATTTTTGATTTTATATCAAGCGATGTGAAATCACCGATTTGCTCGTTCAAGACAATGTAAACTCTATCCACCGGTAAACAATCGTTTTCAGTGAAGCGCTTTACTAGGTCGCTCATATCGTCGACTGCTCTTTGCTCCGCTTTACATACCAAGAAGGCGTCTATTGGTGGAGCGCTACGGTTTTCTAACAATTTGGGCGCTTGACGTACTTTGCCCCAGTTCAAAATTTGGTCAATTACATTTGCACCCATGTCAATCACGTAGTCGCCTTTTAAAAAAAGCGGGCCCAGGCAGTCCCAGTATTTTATGTTCGCGTTTAAATCATTTATTTTTTTAGCTAGTGAAACGTCTGGGCCAGTACCAAGCTCTTCCACTTCTCCCGCAAACAACCTACCAAATTTTGAGCAGTCTGTGTCATCAATAAAATCAGCCGCAGCTAGCTTGACCTCAATATCTCTTTTTAAGAGTGCGGTAGCAATAATTTGAGCTGTTGTTGTTTTTCCTTGTCCGCCCGCGTGAGCGCAAAAAAGTCGTGTTCTCATTTTGTAACCCTATGAAGTGTTTACTCGTGAGACTTCTACCAACTTAGTGGACTTGCTAGCAAGATAATATTTTAATTTACATTGGATATTAAATAAATACGATGTGTTTGTGGGTGTTGGTATGATAACCTCGCTGTCAACTTTGAATTTTGTTAGAAGCGGGCGTCTTCAGCTGTACGAAGCCTTCGTACCGTGCACCCTCTTCGATGGAAATTGATGCATGTTCTATATCTCCATTTACAACAGAAGTTGAAATCAGGCAGACCTTTGAGGCTGTGATACGTCCTATGACCCGTCCTTTAATTATAAGCTCATCTGCGAATATGTTCCCTTCGATGTGCGCTTCCTCTCCAAGGGTTAGAACGTTGGCATGCACATTACCTATGTGGTGACAATCGATTTGCATGTCGGATTTTGACACAATGTCACCCATTATTTGTACATCATTAGATAATATCGTTAGGCTTGGTTTGGTCATTTCTCTTTTTCACCGCGTTCGCTTGAAAGTTTCTTGTATGTTTCGACAACATTTTTACTTTATAATAGAGTAATATAAAATTGTTACTAGACCTAGAACAACATAGACGGGACCGTTGTATTAATTGGCTGCGGCAGCGATTTGCCCACTGTGGCGTTCGGGGCCACGTGGCTTCGAGCAGCTCGTAAGTGCATTGGACTTCGCCCTTAACGCCGGTTTTTTGTTGTTGTGGATATGGCTTGCTTGATCGTTCGGATTGTCGCGAGTCGGCTCAGAGTGGCTTTCGCGCTTTGCGAAGATCGAAAGCTCTGACCATAGCTACAGCCGCTTCATCGCCGTGCGGTCACTTTTTCTTAAGTTGTTTCGTCACTTCTTATTGATGTGCCTAGTGCTATCGAAATGTGGGTCATAGCGGCGATTGATCTCGCGAATGGCTCGTCGATAAGTCGATGCTTTATCGGTGCATATCGTTACTTTATGACGCAGCCGCACCCGTTCAATTGCTTTGTTGAGAAAACAATTGGCCGCCTTGGTATTGCGTCGCTTGGTGAGGCGGAAATCGATCATCTGGCCATTTGCCACCGATACGGAGTTAGGTCTCGTCTACATGCCAATCGACGCTCGCACTGCGCAAGTGCTTCTCCATTCGTTTGGTGATTTCTGGGTCAACCTTGATCACCTAGCTATACAAAGTGAATCGATCAACGTTGATCCCACACTCAGCGAGCAAATCTACGACATCTTGATAGGGCGCGCTCAAAGACTGTCGAATTGCGCAAATGATGGTATCACTGGGAAAGCGAGGGTACTTGAAGGGTGACTTGCGGGGCATCAGAAACCACAAAAACCTGAACTTGGCCGACGCGCGACAATAATGCAACAGTTTCGTATATATATAGAGCGGTTCTCAGGTGTTGTGCATTTTAGTCTGGTGTTCACGAACGTAAATTAACGCTGAACCGGTTAATTTTTGACTTGACTAAAATCTAGATTTCTGGACGAAGAGTATTTAGGTTCACTGTAAGTTGACAAAATACAGCTCATGACAGCCTCGATATACCTTTCATGTTATATCAAGTGATTGCTAACGTGTGCTAGAAACAAGACCGTTGATTGTATTTTCCATTTGATTAAGAAAACTCAGTAAGGCAGACCATATGATCGGATTGAAAAGTTTTGCACCGTTTTTTTCTAGCGATATGGCCATCGATTTGGGGACGGCGAATACTCTGGTGTATGTAAGAGGACGCGGTGTTATTTTATGTGAGCCGTCAGTTGTAGCATATCAAAAAAAAGATGGATTTAAAAAGGTAATTGCCGTCGGTGAAGATGCGAAGATGATGGTTGGGCGTACGCCCGGTTCCATTGATGCAGTCCGTCCACTGCGTGATGGTGTCATCGCTGATTTCGACGTTGCTGAAGAGTTGATCAAACATGTTATCAGAAAAGCACAAAAGCTCTCTATTTTTGGAAAACCAAAAGTAATAGTTTGCGTCCCGTACGGTGCGACGCCTGTGGAAAAACGAGCGATTCGACAATCTGTACTGTCAGCAGGTGCACGTTCGGCTGGTTTAATTGCTGAACCGGTTTCAGCTGCCCTGGGTGCAGGCTTGCCCATTACCGATCCAACTGGAAGTTTGATTGTCGATATTGGTGGCGGAACAACCGAAGTCGCAGTTCTTTCGTTGGGTGACATTGTTTATGCACGTTCTGTGCGTATAGGTGGTGACCACATTGACGAGGCGATAATCAATTATTTGCGGCGCACAAAAAACTTTTTGATCGGTGTGGCAACAGCAGAAATTATTAAAAAATCTATTGGCACTGCGCGAATGCCAGACGATGGATGCGGTGAAGCAATGAGCGTACGAGGCAGTGATTTACTTAAAGGCGTGCCGACGGAAATAGAAATCACTCAGGCAGATGTTGCTAATGCGATAGGTGGACATGTTCTGCAGATTTGCGAAGCTGTTGCGATAGCTCTTGAAGCGACTCCACCTGACTTGTCCTCGGACATTGCCAATCATGGAGTGATGCTGACAGGTGGCGGGGCTTTGCTAAGGGATTTAGACGTCATTTTAAGCGAACGCACTCAACTCGCTGTATTGGTTTCAGAAGATAGCTTAAATTGCGTTGTCATGGGGACAGGAAAGGCGCTTGAGCTTGGGAAACAATTGCGCCACGCTATTGACTACGACAGCTAGGATTTAAAGCAATAACGCTGAATGATTAAAACTTAAAATAGGCCCCAGAGGCATATTTTAGCTTTTGGGAGGTCTCACATATTATAGCTTGAGAACTCGGAACTAAGAGACACAAAAAACGATTTAAAGATGAACGCGATTTTTGCATAATAATCGTTTAAGAGGATCGTAAATCGCTGAAGTAATAAATGCAGCAATCAGTTGTTGGACATACTGAAAACAGAAAGCAACGCTTTTTTCGAAGGCCTTTGGATCCACCGAGATTTGTTGAAAAAATTAATTTACAAAAAAGTGGCCCTGCGCCCAGCGTTGGATGAAATAGGCATCCCCCTCAACGGCCAATAGGTCGGCGGCCATGTCTCTTGGAACCATAATCGCAATATGATCGGGCTCTGTCGGGGGGCATACGGGATAAATCGCCAGAGCGTGATACACATGGCAAATTTTCTCGGCCCACAAATCATACTCTGGCATATAGCAGAACCGCCGAAAAGCGCCGAGCTTGCGAGGGGCGGCGATCTTCCAGCCCGTTTCTTCTTTGGCTTCTCGATGGAGGGCGTGCACAGGTTGCTCACCTGGATCAATGCCTCCTCCGGGCAATTGCCATTCACCAGATTGAGAGGTGAGTAAAACTTGATCGCCGTGCGAGATAATGCCGTAAACGCCTGGCCGGGGGGTGTAGGATTGTTTGGGTAAAACGGCTTCACCAAAGCGTCGTGTCATAGTGCCCCCTTGGACATTAAGATTGTGTCACTATATAGCGATGTTATCACACGACTTTGGAAGGATATCCAGTGAAACACGCTTCGCAAATTGCATGGGATGATACTGTGCTGCCGTTTCAACTCGAAAGCACGGACGCCCGCGGCCGCATTGCGCGGCTCGATGGTGTGTTAGATGGCGTGTTGAAACAGCATAAATATCCACCTGTCGTTCAGGCCCTCGTGGCGGAAATGACTATGCTCACTGCTTTGATCGGTGAGAGTATTAAGCTGCGTTGGAAATTATCGCTTCAGGTCCAAAGCAAAGGGGCCGTGCGCATGATCGCAACTGACTATTTTGGCCCGAGCAAAGAGGGCGAGCCGGCTCAAATTCGCGCCTACGCGAGTTATGATGAAGAGCGGCTTGATCACGATGTCGCCATGAACAATATCGGCGATGGCTATTTTGCCGTTTTGATTGATCAAGGAGACGGGATGAAGCCGTACCAAGGTATCACCGGCCTCGTTAGCACCTCTTTGTCCGACGCGGCCTCGGGGTATTTTGCTCAATCAGAGCAATTGCCTACGCGCTTTGTGCTGTATCACGGTTTGTCTCAAACCGATGAGGCGGCCCCCTCTTGGCGTGGGGGCGGTGTGATGTTGCAGCAAATGCCACCCGCGGGTGAGCATGTGCCATCCGATGGGCCAACCGGCCCAGAGGGGCATCTCGCACCAGAAGATTTGCTGGGCGGGGATGCGCTTGAAAATTGGTCGCGCGCCAATTTCCACTTGGACACCGTCGAAGAGCTTGAGCTGATTGGCCCATCATTGCCGCCACAAGATTTGCTCTATCGTTTGTTCCACGAAGAGGGGGTCCGCGTCTTTGATGCGCAGGCTGTGCGATTTGGCTGCACTTGTTCAGAGGATCGCGTGCGTCAAAGCCTGTCGATCTATTCGCAAAAGGACATTTCCAAAATGACCACGGACGAGGGGCGTGTCACGGCGGATTGTCAATTCTGCGGGGCAAGTTACGACCTTGATCCAACAACGGTTGGCTTTGACGCGCCGAATGAGCCCAATGCTGAATGACGCAGCCCTTATAGATAGTCTCAGCCGCTCTGGCACGATCACCGCAGACGTGCCAGAGCTGTTTGAACAATCTGCGACTGGCTTTCGGCCCGCGGCCGTTATGATCTTGCTGGTGCGGCGTGGGGATCAAGACCACATCTTACTCACAAAACGGCGCGCCCATATGCGCACCCATGCGGGGCAAATCGCCTTCCCAGGCGGAAGTTTGGACCCCGAGGATGCCAGCCCAGTGCATGCCGCCTTGCGCGAAACCGATGAAGAAGTGGGCATCACGCCCCACGATATTTCGATTTTAGGCACGCTTGCACCGCATTACACGATCACAAATTTCCACGTGACCCCAGTTGTGGGGCGGCTGACCGGCGCCTTTGCCCCCGTTCAACAAGAGGAAGAGGTTGATGTCGTCTTTACTGCGCCTATCAGTCACCTTTTGGATCTTGACCGGTTTATCGAGCATCGTCGATTTTTCAAAAATAAAGAGCGCAGCTACCTCTCGGTGCCGTATGGCCCATTTTACGTTTGGGGTGCGACGGCGCGGATGTTGCATTCCTTTGCTCAGCTGATCAAAGAGGCGCCTCATGCATAAAGACTTGCCCATATGGATGTCATGGCCATCGGTGCGCCGGCTCTTTGATGTCTTTTCAAAAGAAAACACGCCGCTGTTTGCAGTGGGCGGATCGGTGCGGGATGCAATTTTGGGGCTTGGCCCAAAGGATGTCGATTTTGCCACGGCGGCCGCGCCCGATCAGACGATCGCCATTTTACAAACCGCTGGCATTCGTGCGGTGCCGACGGGGATTGATCATGGCACTGTCACGGCTGTGATCGATGGCATGTCCCATGAAATCACAACCTTTCGCGCTGATATAGAGACAGATGGCCGACATGCGACCGTTGTCTTTACGAAAGATCGTCAAATAGACGCCTTGCGCCGCGATTTCACGATGAACGCCCTTTATATGGGCTCAGACGGGCAGATCTATGATGATGCGGGCGGCATTGAGGATGCACAGGCCGGCCGCCTGCGGTTCATCGGCGATCCATCGGCGCGCCTTGCCGAAGATTATCTGCGCATGTTGCGATTTTTTAGATTCAGCGCGCGTTTTTCCAAAACTGCGCCAGATGCCGCCGCACTAGAGGCGATTGCGCAGGCGGCACAGGGATTGGCGCGTGTCTCAGCCGAACGGATTGGCAGCGAGATTGTTCAACTCTTCGAGACAGCGGCGCCTCTATCTGCGGTGCAGTTGATGCAAGATGCGGGCGTTGCGGCTGTCATTTTTGACCAAACGGATATCGCGCGGCTGACCCGCGCGATTGCACTGGAGCGGGTTTTAGATCGTCCGCCGCATGCGATGATGCGTTTGGCCGTATATTCACAGGATCACCTGAAGGATCGCTTGCGCCTCTCGAATGCGCAGGCCAAAGAGATTGAGGCAATCCAAAACCTGCGCACTGCGCCTGTTGCTCCCGTTGAATTGGGCCACGACTGGCCCGCGCCGCTGTCAGGCGACGGCCTCATCGCTATGCGCGCGTTTGAAGATCGCGACGTGAGTGATCAAGATCTTCTTGATCTTAAGTTTGGACAGGATAGCTCTTGCCCCATCACAGCGAAGGATTTCGCAGGATTTTATCAAGGGCCCGCGCTGGGCGCTGCATTGAAAAAGGCAAAGAGATTATGGCTTCAGTCCAAGGGAACGATGAGCATCGACACCATTCGAGAGCGTTTGCATCACGACTGATCGATCCGCTGCGCGTTGATCCCTTTGCCAAGGCAGAGGGGAAACCACCCTCTACACCGGTGGCCTTTTTCTTTTGGACATTGCGCGGCGCCTATCCGATGATGATCCTCGCGTCGATCCTATCCCTCTTGGTCGGGATATCAGAGCCGTTTGGCGCCTATATCCTCGGGCAAATCATCGAAACGCTGCAAGTGTCCCTCGTCACGGGCGATTATAGTGCCGTCAGCGCGATGATTGTGATCTGGGTGGTTGGCTATTTTCTAGTGGTACGGCCGGTGCTGGTGGCGGGGAACATGTGGTTCACCTCTCGCGAATTGGTGCCCAGTATTCAGCCGCTTGTCATCTCTCGTCTTAATCGTTGGATGTTGGGGCTATCGCTAGATTATTTTGAGAATGATTTCGCAGGGCGGCTTGCCCAAAAACAAGTGCAAACTGCCCGCGCGGTGACCGACCTTGTGTCTGAAATCGTTAATACGGCTGTGTATGCCTTGGCGACCGTGATGGGGACAGCAGTTCTACTCATTCTGATTGATCCGATATTGATTGCGTTTTTGGCAACTTGGATGATCCTGTATGGATTTGTGTTGCGGTATTTTATGCCGCGCATCCGCACGAGATCAAAGGCGCGCGCCGGAGCACGGGCGGCGGTCTCGGGGCAAGTGGTGGATGCGATCACCAATATCAAAACCGTCAAAACCTATGCCCAAGATGGGTATGAGGATGCCGAAACGCGTCATGCCCTTAGCCGATTTCGCGACAGAGCGCAGGATTTCGGCGCGACCTCTGCGTTATTCCGACTCGTCCTTGTGTCTGTGTCGGGTCTATTGCCGGTCTCGTTGATCGCGATGATTTCCTACCTAGTGTCCCAAGGCCAAGCGAGCATTGGCGATTTAACCGCGGCGGGCGCCATTTCCCTGAGGCTGGCCCAGATGGTCGGCTGGGTGAGCCAAGTGATCATGGCCATGTTTTCAAATATTGGCGAAATCGAAGACGGAGCGCAAACGCTCTGCCGTGATGTGCGACTGGCGCTGCCCAAATCACCGCAAGTGTCCTTTGCGGCGGGGCCCATTGTGCTGCGCGATGTGGAATTCTCGTATGGGGGGCGTGCCTCCAAACTGGGGCCGATGTCATTGGAGATCGCTGAAAACGAAAAGCTGGGCATCGTCGGCGCCTCGGGGGCCGGTAAGACGACGTTCATTTCCTTGTTGATGCGGCTATATGATTTGGAAAAGGGGGTCATCTCGATCGGGGCGCGCGATATCTCTCATATGGATGAGAGGGCGCTGCGGCAAAACATTGCGCTTGTGGCACAAGACATTTCCCTATTTTCACGCTCTGCCCTCGATAACATTCGGTATGCGCGCCCTGACGCCACGATTGAAGAGGTCGAGGATGCTTTGCGCCGCGCCTCGGCCTATGAGTTTGTGATGAGCCTAAAGGATCAACAAGGCCGCGAAGGGCTTGATGCGCATTTGGGTGAGCGCGGCGTGCGTCTATCGGGCGGTCAACGGCAGCGGATCTCGATTGCACGGGCGATTTTAAAAGATGCTCCCATTTTGATTTTGGATGAGGCAACCTCGGCGCTTGATAGTGAAATTGAGCAGAAAATCCAATTAAGTTTGGATCACCTCATGCAGGGGCGCACTGTCTTGGCGATTGCCCATCGTCTATCGACGCTGTCGAGCATGGATCGCATCATTGTGTTGGATCAAGGCCAATTGCGCGAGAGCGGGACGCATGACAGCTTGCTCACGGACAATGGGATTTACGCAAACTATTGGCAACGCCAGTCAGGTGGGTTTATTAGGGCCGATAAAAAGCGTTGGGAATTGTGAGCCGCTATGCCAGAATTTAAAATTGATCGTCTCGGCCACGGGGGGGACGGGATGGTTCTCACGCCCGAGGGCACCTTGGTTTTTGCACCGATGGCCCTTCCTACCGAAGTGATTGAGGGCACGGTTTCGGGGGATCGCGTGACGGATTTTCGCATCGTGACCCCGTCCGAGGATCGCATCAAAGCACCTTGTGCGCATTACCGGGCCTGCGGAGGCTGCAATTTAATGCATGCCACGGAAAGTTTTGTGGCTCAGTGGAAGAGTGACCTGATCACCAGCGCGTTACGCGCCCAAGGGATCGAGGCCACGATCGAGGTCTTGCACACATCCCCGCCACGGAGCCGTCGCCGTGCAAAATTTGCCGCGACACGCACGAAGGCAGGGGCAATTGTCGGATTTAATGGTCGTGCCTCGCATGCCGTGCATGCTGTGCCCAACTGCATGCTGATCACGCCTGAATTAACGGCATTACTGCCAGTCCTCGAAGAGATCACCAAACGCTGCGCCTCACGTCGAGTGGTTTTAGAAGTGACCGTTACGCAAGTTGACGGCGGGTTTGACCTGTCGATCGTTGGTGGCGAGCCACCCAACGAGCAGACCGTAATGGAATGCGCCACATTATGCGCGCAGCATCATATTTTGCGCTGGAGCTGGAACCACGATGTTTTGATCCAAGCGGATCGCCCCAAGGTGCAGCTGGGCCGCGCATTGGCGCCCATGCCGGCGGGTGCGTTTTTGCAGGCGACCCATCATGGCCAATCCGTTCTACAAGACGCTGTTTTGTCCCATATTGGCAGCGCATCAAAGGTGGCTGATCTATTTTGCGGGATTGGAACATTGACCTTTGCGATTGCACAACAGGCTGATGTCGATGGATTTGAATATTCGCGCGATATGATCAACGCCTTGATCGCGGGGCGAAATGCCACTCAGTCCCTAAAGCCGATCCAAGGGTTTGCGCGGGATCTATTTAAAAACCCTGTTTTGACCCAAGAATTAAAGGTCTATGACGCTGTGGTTTTGGATCCACCACGCGCGGGTGCCGCGTCACAAATCCGTGAGATTGCCGCCTCAGACGTGCCGATCGTGTCTTATGTCTCGTGTTCACCGCAAAGTTTTGCCAAAGATGCGGCACAGCTTATTCAAGCGGGGTATCAGATGTCATCTATTGTGGCCGTCGATCAATTCCGTTGGTCGGCCCATGTGGAATTGGCCGCTTGTTTTACAAAAGAGGTGTGATGTGACGCTGTATAAATGGTTCGCGCCGATGGCCCTCGTCTTCATTCTAGGTGGATGCTGGACTAGCGAAAAACCGATCACTGGCATTTTGGTCGAAAAATCCGAACGTAAGATGTACCTTGTCTCGGGTAACAAAGTCGCGGCGAGTTATGATATTGACCTCGGCAAAGAGCCGGTCGGACATAAGCAATTCGAAGGGGATCTAAAAACACCTGAGGGGACCTATTATGTAGATCGCAAAAACCCGCGGTCGCAGTTTTACCTATCCTTAGGCATTTCATACCCCAACCCTCAAGACCGCGCCTTTGCCAAAGCGCGGGGGAAATCAGCGGGGGGCGATATTTTCATTCATGGCGAATCGCCCACGGATGAAGATGAAGTGCCTGATTGGACGGCTGGCTGTATCGCTGTCTCAAATGAGGAAATCAAAGAGATCTTTATGCGCGTGAAAACAGGCACGCCGATCACGATCAATCCTTAATCGGCGGGCGCTATTGACCGCGTCCCACCACGAGCATCCACCAAATCTTGCCATTTGGCTCTTGGAACCATGAAAAGCCCATTTCACTGGCTGTTTTGTCCAAAATGATCGTGCGCGATTTAGGATCGGCGATCCATGCCGCGAGTGTTTCATTCTCGGTCTCATAGGTTTCTGAGATTGCCTCACCGATCAAGGTACCTTGGTAGCCGACTCGCTCAAGGCGCTGCAACGGAGAAGAGCCATCAGAGCCAAAATGCCACGGCCGATTTTGCACTGCCATATCACGTGCATGAGTGGCGGCGCTGGCGTTGAGGTAGGGATTAATGGCCACAGGCGCGAGGCCAGACCGGCGGCGCAGGGCATTTATACCATCCGCCATATTGTACAAAATCCGCGCGTCATCAGATGCGGAAATACGATAAAGACGCGGCAAAGGCTTGCCGTCGCTGCCAAGTACAATGTCAGCAGGTTCAGCACAGGCGCCAAGAATCGCAACAGTGGCTAAGATGATGTAGCGGATCATAATGTCTTTACCTTCCCTCAGTATATGAGGACTTATCGCGGAAAGGGTGACAATTCAAACGCAGTTTGCCCCAAATTCGAATTCTCACGCGCCTTTGAATTGAGACTGTGTGATTTCTATCATAATTCTAGCGCAACGAATAAGGAGTATTCACATGGCGAACACATTGTCACGGCGTCACATCTTGGCCGGATTGGCGGGTACAGTGGCGACCCCAGCCATTGCACAGTCTGTTGACGGTGCCGGCACAGTCGAGATTGAGGCAGAGGTCAGCCGCACCATCCGCCGTAATACATCGACCTTTCGCACGGCGGATTGGCGTGAGTATTTTTCGAATTTAAACGGCGGCGCGATCCTTGTGGATATTGAGTCTCGGGCGCTTCATTATTGGGCATCAAATGGCCAAGATTATCGTCTATTTCCCTGCTCTGTCCCTTTGACCGAGGATCTCACACGGCGTGGCCGGACAAAAATTGTACGCAAAGTAGATGGGCCGTCGTGGCGCCCCACGCCCGCGATGAAAAAGCGTAATCCAGAGTGGCCAGATTACGTCGGACCTGGGCCGGATAATCCGCTGGGGACGCATGCTTTGTATCTCAGTTGGACATATTACCGCATTCACGGCACGCATGACACGCGCAAAATTGGACGACGCTCGTCGAACGGCTGTGTCGGTTTGTTCAATCAACATATTGCGGAACTGTTTCAAGTGGCGAAAGTCGGTACGCAAGTGTTGCTAATTTGACGATTCGCCAAAAAATCCATTGTGATAGGAAAGGCGCTTGTTTTCTTCGCATACCTTTTCGGTTTTAACCGACACTGCAAGCGTACGCTAAACCAATCTTGCGATTAATTACTTAAGTTTACTGGAGGGTAATATGAAAAAACTCGCACTCGCAGCCGTCATCGCAGCCGCAGCTTCAACATCATTCGCAGGCGGCTATTCAGCACCTGTCATGGAAGAAGTTGTTGTTGTTGAAGAAACAACAAACGCGTCATCAGGTGGCGTTCTTGTTCCACTCGTTCTTCTTGCGATCGTAGCAGCAGCTGCTTCAAAGTAATCTAACGATTACACGACGAATTCGGAAATGGCCGTCCTATCGTGGGGCGGCCATTTCTTTTTGTCTATAATATGCTATTGCGCAGATATGACACGGATTATCCTAGACGCCGTAAGCGTCACTTTATTGAACCGCGCAGTGATACGAGATGTCAGTGCAACCTTGTCTGAACGCCGTATTGCGGTTGTGGGTCGCAATGGCTCTGGCAAAAGCACGCTGATGCGTTCAATCACGGGGCTAATTCCATATGAGGGTCAGATCCTGTTGGGAGATAGGCCCGCCAATGGACCGCGCAAAGAGTTGCTGGGTCAAGTTGGCCTCTTGTTCCAAAACCCCGATCATCAAATTATCTTTCCAACTGTCAAAGAAGAGCTGAGTTTCGGCCTCAAAGCGTTGGGGTTGTCTAAGAGGGGGATCTCGGAACGTGTCGACCATATCCTTGCTGAATTTGGCCGATCAGATTGGCGCGAGCGGTCAGTCTCCACATTGTCAGGCGGTCAAAAACAGCTTTTGTGTTTGATGACTTTATTGGTCTTGGAGCCAAAGATTTTGATTTTGGACGAGCCGTTCACGGGCCTCGACCTGCCTGTGCGCCATGCGCTTGAACGTATTTTAGAGCGTCAACCAACGCAAATCTTGCATGTCACCCATGACCCGCGGGATATTGAGGCCTATGACCGTGTGATTTGGATGGACGAGGGGCGCATCCTCTTGGATGGGTCACCCGATGCGGTTATTCCGGCCTATGTCACGCAGATGGAGCAGATTTCAGATGCTTTCGCTGACCGTTGATCTGCCCACGCCATATCATCGGTGGCGGGCTGGTGTGAAGTTGGGTGCGCTATGCGCCTCTACGATGATCCTTTATGCGATATCTCAGATCGAACTGCAGCTGATCGCGCTGGGCGGTGTGGCCGTTTTATATGCGGTGCCATCATGGTCGTTTTTCAAATTAGTGGGTCAAGTGTTGCGGCGGCTGTGGCTGATGATCGTTCTTATTTTCGGTTATCACCTGATCTGGGGGGATCCATATGTCGGGGCGGTTATCGTGTTGCGGCTTACCAGTGCGATTGCATTGGCCAGTTTGGTGACGTTGACGACCGCATTGCGCGATATTCAGGCCGTGCTCGATTGGCTGATGACGCCCTTGGCGCGCTTGGGCCTGCGCACATCGGCGGTGAGTTTGGCCATCGCGTTGATGATCCGATTTGTGCCGCATATCCTATTGATGTGGGATCGGCTAAACGACAGCTGGCGGTTGCGGTCCGCACGGCGCCCATCGTGGAGGATTGTCTTTCCCATCGTTCTTGGCGTATTGGAGGACGCAGACCATGTTTCAGACGCATTGCGCGCCCGAGGCGGCATTTAAAATGAGGACCCCAAGATGAAGATGAATGAAAAGGACCTAGTCCATATTGCCCTTATGGCGGCGTTGATCGCTGTTTTGGGCCTTGTTCCAAAGCTAGACTTGGTCGGCGGCGTGCCAATCACAGCGCAAAGCATGGGTGTGATGCTGTGCGGCCTTATTTTAGGAAGCCGCCGCGGTGCTCTTGCCGTGTTGTTGTTTTTGCTCTGTGTTGCGATTGGCTTGCCATTGTTGTCCGGTGGGCGCGGCGGTTTGGCGGTCTTTCAAGGGGCGACAGTGGGCTATTTGATTGGATATCCGATCGCCGCCTTTGTTACGGGCTTCATTTTCGAGCGGTTCAAAGGTGAAAGCCTCGCCATTGCCGGCTTCGCGGCCAGCGTCGTTGGTGGGATTATCGCGCTCTATCCCGTTGGTGTGGCCGGACTTGTGATCGTGGCAGGCATGGATGTGGAAAAGGCCATCGCCGCGGGCGTCATCCCCTTTATCATCGGTGATTTGATCAAAGCCGGCCTTGCCGCGGGGATCGTGGCCGCCGTGGCCAACGCCCGTCCGCAAAGCCTGTTGTCTCGCTCTTAATCGAGCCAACCTTTTAGGTTATCTTCAATCACAGAGCTGAGCGCATCAATATGCGCTGGGCTATCGTTGAGGCAGGGAATGTAGCTAAAATGCTCGCCGCCTGCTTCTTCAAAGCTTTCTTTGATTTCTTCGTTGATCTCTTCGAGTGTTTCAACGCAATCGGCTGAAAAGGCAGGGGCAATCATCGCGATATGCTTTTTGCCTTCATCGGCGGCCACGCGCGCGACCTCTTCTACGGTGTAGGGTTGCAGCCATTCTTCAGGGCCAAAGACAGATTGAAAGGTGACGCGAATTTGCGTGTCGTCCCAGCCCAGCCGCTCTTTGAGTAGGCGCGTGGTTTTCTGACATTGGCAATGATACGGGTCGCCGTTCATCAAATAGCGTTTGGGCATGCCGTGATATGATGTGATCAGCAAATCCGGTTTACTTTCCATGGCATCATATGCGTCCGTCACGGATTTGGCGAGTGCGTCTATATATTGTGGATGGTCAAAATAGGGGGGCACAACACGCGCAATCGGTTGCCATTTTTCATCCATCAGAGCACGGAAAAATTGATCGTTCGCCGTCGCCGATGTGGCGCCCGCATAATGCGGATAGAGCGGGAAGAATAAAATTTTCGTGCAGCCCTTGGATGTCAGTTCACGCACTTTGGATTTGGTTGATGGATTTCCGTAGCGCATGCAAAAATCGACTTCAACATTATCGCCGTACCGCTCTTTCATCTTGGCGGCGATGGCTGTAGTTTGATCGCGCGTTATGGTCATCAACGGGCTTTCATTTTGCTCATTGTTCCAGATCCCGCGATACGCCTCGCCAGAGCTAAAGGGGCGTTTGGTCAAAATGATCAGCTGGAGCAACGGCTGCCAGAGCCACGGCGAATAGTCGATCACGCGGCGATCTGATAAAAATTCGTTGAGATATCGGCGCATAGACCAATAGTCTGTCGCATCAGGTGTGCCCAAATTCGCAATCAAAACGCCCACTTTTTCCTGTGGAACGGGTGGGTGATCTGATTTCGCGTGGACAGGGCAAGCTGTTTCGACAGATGAATGGAACATGAGTAATCCTTTTTAAGATCCAGATCGTAACATAGGGTTTAGCGGGCTTAGGTCAATCATTCCATGGCATCTTTTGCGTGCCTCAAGGCCTCTTCGAGGCGTATTGCCGCAGATCCGGGTTTGAGGGGTTTGGGCTGGTCCGGTGATGGTGCCCAGCCGCTAAAGAAAAGCACCTCGGCGGTGATCCCCAAACGGGCGTGGTCCGAGGGTCGCAAGATGGACTGCGCTTCGTCAAAGATGGCCCGTTTGGTGAAATGACGGGACCGCGCCGCGAGGGGATTGCTTTCGCCCATGTGGCGGAGATCATAGAGCGCCTTTTTCAGATCAGGATAAGTGATGTTCGTCTCTTCGCTATCGACGACGGGCATCGCAAATCCGGCGCGCTGCATAAGTGCGCCAGCATCGCGAATATCCATCATTGGCGCCACACGCGGGGCGGCGCCGTTGTTGATGCGGCTATCGGCCTGCAAAAGCGCGGCGCGCAGCTCTTCTAGACTTTTGCCCCCAAAGCAGGCCCCTAAAAATAGCCCATCTGGGCGCAAGGCGCGATTGATTTGGATCAACTGCCCGACGGGATCATTTTGTCGATGCAGGGCCATGAAGTGAAGGATCAGATCATACTCCCCTGCACAGAGGTCGAGCGTATCTTGGGGTGCGATTATGTCTGCTGTTAACTGGAAATTATCGAACACCACCCCATGCCCCGTGACAATTGCGACTTTCGTAAAGGTTTTGTTAACCATTTTGAGGCGATCATACAGCTCCTCTGCGGCGTGCTTATGAAGAAACAGCGCATCCTCGGATAGGCGGTTTGCATGGTGGAGGTATGGATCAAATAAGGCGGGCGGCTGTGTCATATTCCCTATATAGAAAGCTGGTGGCCCAAGGGCAAACGATCTTATATTCAGTCTTTCCACCGGAATGTATTTCTTGCCGTGCCCCGCAAAATACACACTTTGCCTTATGCCCCACATGTTGGAGCGACGTTGATTTTGTCCCGAGCCATGTGTGCATCACATGCGCCGTGCCGATTTGGGGGGACGGCAACCCAAGCGAACTTGTTTGCGAAAGCTGCTGGAGCGATCGGCCGTCTTGGCAAAGGGGGCATGCCCTTTTTTATTATAACGGTGTCGGGC
>JBDNBY010000037.1:0-6249 GCA_039767595.1 Paracoccaceae bacterium
CACAACACACAAAGGGTTCGCAAAGGCGGCGCAGGTTGGAACAACAACATTTACCGCGCGTGCGTTTTCTAAGGCCGGAACTGAAACGACGGAACTAGGGAACGTGCCCTGTAAACTCGAGGGCTTGGGATTTTCTAGCAAGTTTACAACACCAAGTGATGTGGTCGTTCCAAATATGGGTCCGTCCAGTGCGCCCATCCGTGTCATTTGTACTCATGACGGCCAAACAGCGACCTCGCGCCAAGAGCCGGTGAATGTTACAGTTCGTCAAATTCATCAGTCAGGTGCAAATCAAAATGGTGGGCTGTTAGGGGCGCTTGTGGCTACCGCGATTACTTCATCGCGCGTCAGGAACCGAGATGCGTCACAGGACGTTTACGGATATGATCCTGTAAAGATGTATTTCGAAGTAGAGTAAAATAAGCTAATCAATATTCGGGAGTGCGGGCATTTCCGAATATAACTTACCTCGGGTAGCTACAGTGCTGCCACCAGTTGGCGCACTTGCCCGAGGGATATCACAAGCGGTTGCCTAGTCTCGTGCGGCGCGCCGTATTGCATAATTTACACACAATCGTCAAAGGCCTTGATCATCGGGTTTTCAAAGCTGGATGATCCGCCGTATTGGGATATTTCCCCTTCATCCAAGATCATGATCTATGTAAAGTCGAATTGATGTTCAATTGTCTTTATTGCTCAGGACCTTAATTATGATTCGTATGATTTCACGGAGCGCATTTTATTTGCTCGCAGGCGCTCTTGCTGCCTGCACAACAGCAGTTTCAGACATTCAAACTGTGCAAACCACGCGGCTCGCGACGCAATCTGCCGCTGTAAATGGATCCGGCAAGGATTTTGCCCTAGTCACGCGCCGGATTGAGCCTGTGGCGGAGCAAGTCTGCCGCGAAAGTGGACGGGCCGCAAATTGTGATTTTAAGATTGTAATCGACCGTGATCCCGATGCCCCCTCGAATGCGTATCAAAGCCTCGAAAACAGTGGTCGTCCGGTCATTACATTCACGCAGCGGTTTATCACTGAGGCGCGAAATGATCATGAGCTCGCTCTTGTCATGGGGCACGAAGCCGCGCACCACATCATGAACCACATTCCGCGCCAACAGGCGAGCGCGACGGGCGCCTCTGTTTTGGCGGGAATGGGCGTGATTCTGCTTGGGGGTGATCAAGCCCTCGTTGACTTGGCCACTGACATCGGTGGAACAGTCGGCGCGCGTGGATTTTCCAAGCAACATGAACTTGAGGCTGATAACCTTGGCGCCCGCATTGCCAAGGCGGCTGGATATGATCCCTTGATCGGAGTTGAGCTGTTCACGCGGATCCCCGATCCGGGCGATGCCTTCCTTGGCACGCACCCCGCGAATGGCGATCGGCGCGCGGTTGTGGCCAATGCACTGCGCTAAGTGGAATCACCTTGCAATCATATTGCGGCCAGTGTAGTGAAGGCCCAACAGCGGCGTGGCTCGATGGTCACCCACCGAAAAGCAAAGCGGGCCGCGGGCCCGTTTTTTTGTATTTGTCGTCCTATTATCTAGTAGGCGACGCATGTGAGGACTAAGATAATGCATGCTTTGGTTGCCAAAACGGCGATGGATCGCAGAGTTGCAGAGATTATAGAACCCGCCATCGAAGGTATGGGGTTTGAACTGGTGCGCATTCGCCTGATGAGTGGAGAGACCCCCACGCTTCAGATCATGGCTGATAAGCCTGAAGGCGGTATTGACGTGGACGATTGCGCTCTCATTTCGACCCAAGTCAGCGCGGTCATGGATGTCGAGGATCCTATCATTGAGGCCTATACCCTCGAAGTGTCGAGCCCGGGCATTGACCGCCCGTTGACCCGTTTGAAGGATTTTGAAACCTTTGAAGGCTATGAAGCCAAGCTTGAAACCGCCGAGTTGATCGATGGGCGCCGCCGTTTTCGCGGTGTGTTGGCGGGGATTGATGGGGATGAAGTCCTCATTAACCTGGACGAAGGGACGATCGGCCTTCAATTTGAATGGCTGTCCGAGGCCAAGCTCGTTCTCAGTGACGACTTGATCAAACAAATGATGAAAAAGCGCAAAACTGCGTCTTTAGATGAAAACAAATTCGATGAGATCGAGGCCGATGACGGCCCACAGGAGGATGTATAATTATGGCAATCACCAGTGCGAACCAGCTTGAGCTTTTGCAAACCGCCGAGGCCGTCGCCCGCGAAAAGATGATCGAACCCGGTCTCGTGATCGAAGCGATGGAAGAATCGCTCGCCCGTGCGGCAAAGTCACGCTATGGCGCGGAAATGGACATCCGTGTCGCGATTGATCGCAAGACAGGCCAAGCGACCTTTACCCGTGTGCGCACGGTGGTCGAAGAGGCGGAGTTGGAAAACTACCAAGCCGAATTTACAGTTGAGCAAGCCCGTCAGTATCTCGACGATCCCAAAGTCGGCGACGTGTATTCAGAGCAAGTGCCCCCCGTCGAACTGGGCCGCATTGCCGCACAATCTGCCAAGCAAGTGATCTTGCAAAAAGTCCGCGAAGCCGAGCGCGCCCGCCAATACGAAGAGTTCAAAGATCGCCAAGGCACAATCATCAACGGCTCTGTGCGCCGCGAAGAGTATGGCAATGTTATCGTTGACGTAGGTGCCGGCGAGGCCGTGTTGCGCCGCAACGAGAAAATTGGCCGCGAAAGCTATCGCCCCGGTGATCGGATCCGCTGTTATGTCAAAGATGTGCGCCGCGAACAGCGTGGGCCACAGATTTTCCTATCGCGCACAGCGCCCGAATTTATGGCGGCGCTCTTTACGATGGAAGTGCCGGAAATCTATGACGGTATTATTGAGATTAAGGCGGTTGCGCGGGACCCAGGATCGCGGGCGAAAATTGCCGTGTTCACATCGGATAACTCGATCGACCCAGTGGGCGCTTGTGTCGGTATGCGCGGCTCGCGTGTTCAGGCGGTCGTCAACGAATTGCAAGGCGAGAAGATCGACATCATTCCATGGAATGATGATCAACCGACCTTCCTTGTGAATGCATTGCAGCCGGCCGAAGTGTCGAAAGTCGTCCTCGACGAAGAGGCCGAGCGGATCGAAGTCGTGGTACCAGATGATCAACTGTCATTGGCCATTGGCCGCCGCGGTCAAAACGTGCGTCTTGCGTCGCAGCTGACGGGCTTGGACATTGATATCATGACCGAAGTTGAGGAAAGCGCGCGCCGTCAAAAAGAATTCGAAGAGCGCAGCCAACTCTTTGTTGCGACATTGGATGTGGATGAATTCTTTGCTCAGCTGTTGGTCTCTGAAGGCTTCACAAACTTAGAAGAAGTCGCCTATGTCGAGGTGGATGAACTGCTTGTCATCGACGGAGTTGATGAGGGCACAGCCGAAGAGCTACAGACCCGCGCCCGCGAATTCCTAGAGGCCCAAGAGGCCAAAGCCGCCGAGGCCGCCCGTGCCTTGGGCGCGCAAGATAGCCTCTTTGCCTTTGAAGGGCTGTCCGCGCAAATGGTTGAGGCGTTGGCCAAAGATGGCGTCTTTACCCTTGAGGATTTCGCAACACTTGCGGATTGGGAAATTGCCGGTGGTTGGACCACAGACAATGGCGAGCGTGTCAAAGACGACGGTATTTTGGAAACGCATGGCATCTCACTCGAAGAGGCCCGCGATATGGTCATGACCGCACGGGTCATGCTCGGCTGGGTCGATATCGAAGATGGTCTCGACACCGAGATCACCGAAGACAGCAGCGAAGAAGAGTAACACCCAGTGACCGCATCCGACCCACATATTGCAGAGCGTAAATGCATCGCCACTGGCGAGGTTCAGCCCAAATTTGGGATGATCCGCTTTGCGATTGGCCCCGATGGGCAGCTTTTTCCAGACGTTATGGAAAAACTGCCTGGTCGGGGGATATGGGTCAGTGCGGATCGCGCGGCGCTTGCGCAAGCGGCCCAAAAGAACCTCTTTTCGCGCAGTGCGAAAACGCCTGTCACTGGCGTTGACGAGGCGGTTGCGATGGTCGAGCCGCTCTTGGCACGGCGCGTCACGGACTTTATTAGCCTCGCGCGCCGGTCCGGATCGGCGGTGGCGGGCTATGAAAAAGTCAAAGACTGGCTGATGAAAGACGTGGCCGAAGTGCTCATTCAATCCAGCGATGGATCAGAGCGCGGCAAATCGAAATTAAGCACGCCGCATTTCGGATCGTTCATCGGATGGCTGACATCCGAGGAATTAGGTGCGGCGTTTGGGCGGCAAACTGTGATTCATTGTGCCTTGGCATCTGGCGGTTTGTGCGCATCTATTGTAAGTGAAGCCAACAGACTCAGAGGGCTGCGCGGTTTTGAAGACGGCAAAGCTCGCCGTCACAAGACGGAAAAAACGGACGGAGGCCACGGTCTTCGGAAAGGAAAATAAGTATAAATGAGCGATAGCGACGGTAAAAAAACCTTGGGATTGCGCGGTGGACCGCGTTCAGGCAACGTAAAACAGAGCTTTACGCACGGGCGCTCAAAGAGTGTCGTCGTTGAGACAAAGCGCAAGCGTGTTGTCGTCCCAAAAGCAAGTGCTGCCAAGACGGGCGGCGCAAGCTCAGAGGCGGGATCGCCCATAAAAGGTATCAAAGATGCCGAGATGGAGCGCCGCCTGCGCGCGCTCCAAGCGGCAAAGGCTCGTGAGGCCGACGAAGTGGCCAAGCGCAATGCCGATGAAAAGGCGCGTGCCGAAGAGCGCGATCGCCGCCGCAAAGAACAAGAAATCAAAGAGCGCGAGCAACGCGAAATCGAAGAAGCGACCAAGCGCCGTGCCCGCGAGGCCGAAGAGGCCGCAAAGGCAGCCGCCGCGACGCCCGTGGCTGCTGCCCCGATGGCCGACAAGCCTGTGCGTCCAACCCCATCGAAGACCGCGGCCCCAGCAACACCGTCGCGCAAACGCGAAGATGATGATCGCACGGCGAAAAATAAAGGCGCCGCTGGCGGACGCCGTGAAGGCAAGCTGAGCGTTAAGAACGCCATGAGCGAAGACGGCGGACGTCAAATGTCCATGGCCGCACGTCGCCGCAAACAAGAGCGCGCGCGCCAAAAAGCTATGGGCGAGCCGCAAGAGCGTGAAAAAGTTGTACGTGACGTCCAAGTGCCCGAGGCAATCGTTGTCTCGGAACTGGCGAACCGGATGGCCGAGCGTGTTGGCGAAGTGGTCAAATCCCTCATGAAAATGGGTATGATGGTCACGCAAAACCAAACGATTGATGCCGACACAGCTGAATTGATTGTCGAAGAATTCGGTCACAAAGTGCAACGTGTCTCGGATGCAGATGTTGAAGACGTGATCAACGAAATCGAAGATGACGAAGCCGCGCTCAAGCCGCGTCCACCAGTGGTGACCATTATGGGCCACGTTGACCACGGGAAAACGTCGCTTCTTGATGCGATCCGCAAGACCAAAGTCGTCTCTGGCGAGGCGGGCGGCATCACGCAGCATATCGGCGCCTATCAAGTCCAAACAGCCGATGGCACTGTCCTGTCCTTCCTCGATACGCCAGGTCACGCGGCCTTTACCTCGATGCGATCACGCGGTGCTCAGGTGACGGATATCGTGATTTTGGTTGTGGCCGCGGATGATTCCGTGATGCCGCAAACAATTGAAGCGATCAACCATGCCAAAGCGGCCAAAGTGCCGATGATTGTCGCGATCAACAAAAGCGATAAACCTGCGGCCGACCCGATGAAAGTGCGCACTGAGCTGTTGCAACACGAAGTGGTCGTTGAGCAAATGTCCGGTGAAGTACAAGACGTCGAAGTGTCGGCGATTACAGGGCAGGGGCTTGATGAATTGCTCGAGGCGATCGCCCTGCAATCTGAGATCCTTGAACTCAAAGCCAACCCAGATCGCGCTGCCCAAGGTGCCGTGATTGAGGCCAAGCTGGACGTGGGCCGCGGCCCTGTCGCCACTGTTTTGGTTCAAAAAGGAACGCTGCGCCAAGGCGATATTTTCGTTGTCGGCGAGCAATGGGGTAAAGTGCGTGCCTTGGTCGATGATGGCGGTGCGCGGATCAAAGAGGCCGGCCCCTCGGTGCCCGTCGAGGTTCTTGGCCTCAATGGCACACCAGAGGCAGGCGACGTGCTCGACGTTGTCGCAACCGAAGCGCAAGCGCGGGAAATTGCCGAGTATCGCAAAAAAGCCGCGCAAGAACGCCGCATTGCCGCTGGTTCCGCCACATTGGATCAGTTGTTGGCCAAGGCCAAAGCGGATGAAAG
>JBDNBY010000038.1:0-8089 GCA_039767595.1 Paracoccaceae bacterium
AAGCTCTATGAAACACCTCATCACTCTGATCGCGCTGATGCTCAGCGCCCCCTTGGCCTATGCTGGCGATGTCATGCACAAAGTGGCCGTCCATGTGGATGAAAACGATCCGAAATTGATCAACATGGCGTTGAACAATGTTCAAAACCTCAAAAACTATTACACGAACAAAGGCGAAGAGGTCGCAATCGAAGTCGTTGCCTATGGCCCGGGTCTACTGATGTATATCGACGGAAAATCACCGGTGGCGGACCGGATTGCAACGATGTCTTTGGAAATCGATAATCTGCAATTCTCAGCTTGCGGAAACACGCACCGCAAAATGAGCCAAAAGGCCGGCAAAGATGTCCCACTTTTGTCAGAGGCACAGATTGTTCCATCTGGCGTCGTGCGGTTGATTGAACTACAAGAAGACGGATACGCATACATCAGACCATAACATCGAAAACAGGGGGCATCATGGATACAAAAGCACTGGGGCAAACGGGGCTTCAGGTCAGTGAACTTTGTCTTGGGACAATGACCTTTGGCGTTCAAACATCCGAAGCCGGCGCCCAGCGCCAATTGGATATGGCCCTCGAATATGGGGTGAATTTCCTTGATACGGCGGAAATGTATCCTGTGAACCCTGTTTCAAAAGAGACCATCGGCCGCACTGAGGAAATCATCGGCCGGTGGATCAATCAATCTGGCAAGCGCGACCGCTATATCATTGCGACCAAACATTCAGGCGAGGGATTGGGCTATGTCCGCAATGGGGCGCCGATTTCGGCGAAAACCATCGCAGACACGATCGAAGGTTCGCTCAAACGTCTTCAAATTGACTGTATTGATCTCTATCAATTTCACTGGCCCAACCGCGGCTCTTTTGCGTTTCGCAAACAGTGGCATTTTGATCCCTCCTCGCAAAACAAGACGGAAACGTTGGACAACATGGCGGAATGCCTGTTCGAGCTTCAAAAGCAAGTGGACAAAGGCACGATCAAGCATTTCGGCCTCTCTAACGAGAGCGCGTGGGGCACGGCCAATTGGCTGCGCATTGCCGATGCCAATGGCCTGCCGCGTGTGCAATCCATTCAAAACGAATATTCCCTGATGTACCGCATGGCCGATACCGATCTTGCGGAGCTGATGTGCAACGAAGAGGTCAGCCTTTTACCCTATTCGACCTTGGCCACCGGCCTGTTGACTGGCAAATACCGCAACGGCGCCACTCCGGATGGATCGCGTGCGTTTGCTGGTGACACAAACCTTGGCGGACGGCGCACCGAACGGGCGCATATCGCCGTTGAGGCCTATCTAAGCTTTGCCCAAGAGCGTGGCATTGATCCCATCAACTTGGCCTATGCATGGACGGCCAAGCGGCCATTTGTCGGATCAGTCATCATTGGGGCCACCACTTCAGAGCAATTAGAGCATATGCTCGCAGGTCATGACACATCCGTTATCACCGATGAGGTAAACTATGCGATCAATGAGTTGCACCGCGCGCACCCCAGCCCGTTCTAATCCACAAGGTTGGACAATAGCTCACTCACATAAGATCCCCAATCTCGGGCGCTGATCAATGATTTGCGCACGAGATTGTCGAAATGAGTGGTAAAGCCATCAATCCGCTCTCGATCCCGAAACGCGATGTAATTGCGTCCAAGGTACAACACCGCCAATTGCGATCCAAAGACTGTGATCGGCGCGGAATATAAGGCACGCGGATCATACATATAGATCCGAGCTCTTGGATAGAGATCCTCATGCAATTGGGCAAACCGCTCGAGCTGTGAGCGGCGCACATCCAAGGGAATGCCGCGATAATACCCCTCCGCATTGGCAAAGCTTTCGATTTCATGACGGGCAAAGGCGATTTCATATTCGGATTGCGCCTGCCGCATCCACGCGAGCCGATCCTCTGACGCGCCAATCGCTTGCTGCGTGCTGCGCCCTAAATGCGGCGAGTATTCCCAGCTGAGCATCGCATGCGTTTTGAACATATCAGGCAGCCCCGCCGGCACATGGCGAATTTTATAGCCCGCCGCCTGTTTGTGCCATTCAAAGATCTGCTCATCCACCAACGCCCGCGGCGCTTGGGTGATTTGTAGCGCGTTGGCAATCAAGTCCTGCGCCCGCTCTGGCCGATCGGACAGACCCAAAAGCCAATCTGACGTCACCGCCAAGGCACTGGCGCATTGCCCGACAACATGCGCATTGGGCAGCCGCGCGCCCTCATCATTGAGGAGCTGCGAAATCGTCGACCGATCCACCCCCGTCAATCGCGCCAACTCAGATCGCGACATGCGCATGACATCCATCGCCTGAATGAGCCGTGCCCGAAATTCAATTGAGCGTTGTGTTTTGCTGACCAAACCTACCATATGTTTCATATTATCACGATTCAGTCATTTTGTAAACTACATTCGGAATAGGCAGACCATCGATCTTGGCCTAACGCTGAGCTATGTTTTGCACGCTCCATCAATTATTTCGCGAATGGCCAACATGGCTTTTGCTACTCGCATCCTATGGCCTTTGGGGCCTCAGCCTTCAGGCTAATGACGGGCTCTGGCTTGGGCTGGGCATCTTAGGGATCGCCATTGCCGTGACCTTGCATTCATCCCTATGCCACGAGGCATTGCACGGCCACCCAATGCCGAGCGCAATCCTGAACGGGATCCTTGTGTTTCCGCAACTGGGGCTAAGCGTGCCGTATTTGCGGTTCAAAGATACCCATTTGGCCCATCACCAAGATGAACACCTGACCGACCCCTATGATGATCCCGAAAGCAATTTTTACGATCCCGCGGTCTGGCATCGCCTTGCCCCATCGCTACAGGGCATATTACGCATCAACAACACGCTGTTGGGGCGGATGGTGATTGGGCCACTGCTGGGTCATCTGAGTTTTTATTGGGGGGATCTGCGCCTCTTGTCCCAAGGGGATCGCCGAATTTGGCTTAGCTATGGGGTGCATGTGGCCTCTATCACCGTGGTGATTTGGGTGATCAATGGCATTGCACAGATGCCTGTGTGGGCCTTGATCCTTGGCACCTATGCGGGTCATAGCATTCTCAAAATCCGCACATTTCTAGAGCATCGCGCCCATGAAAAAGCGCGGGCGCGGACGGTCATCATCGAAGATCGGGGGCCACTTGCCCTATTGTTTTTGAACAATAACCTGCATGTCGTGCATCACATGCATCCGCAGATCGCTTGGTATAACCTCTGGCAAATGTATCAAAGCCGCCGCGCGCACTATCACGGCCGCAACGAGGCCTATGTCTATCGCAATTACGCGGAGATTTTTCGGGACTATTTCCTAACGGCAAAGGATCCCGTGCCCCATCCTCTGCGAGAGGGTGTGCCTAGCGCGGGATCAAACGCGTTATCCGATCCTCTCGATCGCCCATACGCCATGGCACGACATCAGGCGGAATGCCCGCTTGCACGTGACGCAGCACATCTCGAGTGATTTGCGCGACGGGGTGCTCTAACGCCGACTCTATCGTCATCCATTGCAAATTTCTCAGCTCATCTTCGGGCGGGCTGAGCTGATCTAAATCGCCGGCCAAATCATTGGCGTCGATCATAAAAAACCTCGCATCAAAACGGCGCGACATGTCGGGCGGTGTGATGGCACGATAGACAAATCGCATCGCGATGCCGTCCACGGCGGGCCTTAAACCAGTCTCTTCGTACAGTTCTCGCAAGGCCGCCGCGCCATAGACCTCAGGTGCATGCTCTGCCTCAACTCTCAGCGCCGCGGCGCAGCGCGGATCAAGCGCACCAGAAAATGGCACATTCGCATCAGTGGGATCCACGCGCCCCCCTGGAAAGACAAATTTATCAGGTAGGAACACCGCACCGCGCTGTCGCCGTCCCATCAACACGCGCGTGTCGCGACGAATAATCGTTGTTGCGGCGGCTTTAATCGGTGGGGCGGGCTGTGTCATCATGCTGCGCTTGCGTTGGTTTTCCAAAGCCATGCATATAGCGCGCCCATTGAAATGCAATGACCATCCCTTTGAACCGCGGCAGTAAAAACAACGACAGCGCCACAGTACCCACTGCAAAAAAGCTAAACATCACCAAAGGCTCGGGCCGAAACTGTACAAACACAATATGCAAAAGCGGCGCAATCAAATGCCCCACAACGAGGATGGTTAGATACGCGGGGCCATCATCGGCGCGCGCGGCGCTTAGATCCTCTTGGCACGCTGTACACGAAGATTTCACCGTTAAGTAATTCTCAAGAACGCAGTCTTGACCACAGTTCGGGCATTGACGCCGCCAGCCACGCCACAACGCCGGGCGCAGGCGCCGCACTGGCGCATCCGTTGTCTCAGGATATGTGTAGCTGTCTTTCATACCCTTTGCTGCCGCCCATCCCATTAAAAGTAAAGCCCCAATGCCGCCAGCGCGTCGCCATGTCGCAATCGCCGCCTGCTCAGCTGATCCCTTTTTTCAAAAAAATAAAAATCTGCGACGGAAAAATAACCCGCCTGCGTATAGCTTATAATCCACACAAGATGTGGAGAGTTCAATAAAGGAAATTCAACATGGCTCCTGAAAAATTTGCCCTCGTTTCAACTCTTTGTGTTGCCTTGGCGGCACCATCCCTTGGCGCGGCCAAAGGCGATCATGACGATGATAAGGGCCCGATGGCCAGCTTTGAAACACTCGATGTCGATGGGAACGGCGAAATTTCGCTCGCCGATATGCAAGAAATGGCCAAGACCCGCTTTGCCATCACCGACGCCAACGAAGATGGCGCGATCACGCTAGAGGAACTCAAGGCGCACCGCACGGCCCAAATGGGCGACAAAGGCGCAAAACGGGTCAAGCGCATGTTCTCAAAAATGGATGAAAACGATGACGGCGCTCTGTCATTCGAAGAACTGACCGCCAAAATGTCGAGTGGTAAATTGATTGAGCGCCTCGATACAGATGGCAACGGCACGGTCTCGGCCGAAGAATTTGCCGCAAAATCCGAAGGGCGCGGCAAGGGCCGTGGCAAAAAGAAAAACTGCGATGACAAAGACGCCTAAATCAGGCACATACAAACCTCATGAGGGCAGGCGATTTGCCCTCATGAGAACAAGGCAAGGACCACCGTGCACGACACTCCTAGCGCATATGACACCGAAGCTGCGATGCTCGCGGCCTTTTGCGCGGGCGATCGGGATGCGGCCCGTCACTTGACCCAAACCTACGGCCCGCGGGCGTATGCCCAAGCCTACAGGCGACTGGGCCATCAAGGCGAGGCCGAAGATATTGCACAAGAGGCATTGGTCAAGCTGTGGCACATCGCGCCAAAATGGCAGGCCGGACAGGCCCGAATTTCCACATGGCTCTACCGTGTGGTGGACAATTTGGTCATTGATCTGACGCGCAAAAAACACCGCGCCACCACAGACATTGACGCCATTGCCGAGCCGGCCTCGACAGATCCATCAAGCGCACAACAGATGATGCGCACCCATCGGCTGATGGCGCTGAACGAAGCGCTGGAAACTCTACCAGAGGCCCAAAGACACGCCTTTGAGCTGCGCCATTTCGAAGGGCAGAGCAACCCAGACATTGCCCAACATATGGGGCAATCTGTCCGCGGCGTTGAAAGCCTTATCGCCCGCGCCAAGCGCAATCTCACGACGCTCTTGGCACCTCGCAAAAATGAGTTAGGATATTCCTATGATGACACAGAACTCTAAAGACGATTGGATCAGCGATCTGATCGACCAAAGCGCCCAAGACGGGGGGCACGTCCCCGATATGTCGCCCGAGGTTCTAGATCGCATGACGCGCGCGGCCTTTGATGCCCAAGACGCTTTGCGCGCGATCCAAACGGTCGTTCCAGTGTCATTTTGGCAAGAGCTGCGGGCAATTTTTTGGGCACCAGTGCCGGCTCTCTCAACTGCGGCCGCTGCGGGATTTGGCGTTTGGCTCGCGTTGATCCCAAGCGCGGATTACGCTGTTTTATCGGCGCCCCTGACCATGATCGGTGTCCCTCAGGCGCAACAGACCCTTGATATTCTAGACACCAGCACCGCACTGAGCGCGATCGATGCTCTGAGCTTGGAGACACAGCCATGACCGAACCTGTCACTTCAAAGGCGACCCTGTCTCGCGGTTTGCGGATTTATATTCTGATTTCAACGGCGCTCAATGTGATTTTCATTAGCTTCCTCGCCGTGGCCGTTATGCATTTTAGCGATGACGACGATGACAAATATGGCCGCCGGCCGGATCTGTTTTCTCATCTTGTGCGCGCCCTAGAGGGGCCTGAAAAACGCGCCTTGTTTCGCCAAATGCGCCAACATGGTGAGCCTCGTGCGCAAACGCCTGCACAGCCTAGACCCGACATTGCGGGCCTTTTGACCGCAGATCCCTTTGATGCCGACGCGCTCCGCCACGCATTGAGCGATCACAAAACTCAGCTGGTGACAAAAAATGACGTCGCGATCAAAAGCTATGTCGATATTATCGCATCCATGTCTGTCACCGAACGCGCCGCCCATGCGCGCAATGTGCAAGAGCGCTTAGATGAGGCGCGCCAGAGACGACAGAAGAAATCACATGATTGACACTTGGTTGCGCCCGGCCTCTTTGGATAGGTAAAGCGCGGCATCTGCGCGGGCGATCACCTCGTCCAAACTATCGGGCAGCGTGGGAAATTCGGCCGATGGGGCGCTGATCAACCCAATGCTGACGCTCACAGAAATCGGCGTGTCTGCGCCTTTTGCTGCGATCTTGGCACCATGGATCGCGCGGCGCATTTGGTCCGCCACATGATGACCTTCGTCTTGGGCGCAATTGGGCATGACGATCAAAAACTCTTCTCCGCCCATGCGGGCAACGATATCCTCACTGCGGGCACTGTGGCGCAATATATCCGCGACATTGCGCAGCACATGATCCCCTGTCACATGGCCGTATGTCGTATTCACCGCACGGAAATGGTCGATATCCAACATGGCAATCGAACAGGGCGCTTGGTGATGATATGCCTCTGTGAGGATATGCTGAAGACGCGGCAACACAAAGCGGCGGTTAAATGCCCCCGTCAAAGGATCCACGATCGCGGCTTGCATGCTCAGCATTAAGTTTTGTTTTTGCTGTTCTTGAACTTTCTTCCGCTCCACCAAAACGCCGATGCGTAAAATCAACTCTTCTAGCGAAGTGTCCGTCTCAATCACCTCATGCGCCCCAAGGTCAAAGAAATGCTGTTTTTGCGCAGTGGAAAACGCGCCAATGATGATGACCCCGAGCTCGCGCAACATAGGGTGCGCGCGCATATCGACCAACAGCCGTAGAATATCTTGATCGCTTTGCGCGCCTTGCACCAAAATGGCGGCATCCGCACGGATCAAACGAGAGACCAAGAGCGTTCCATCATGAGAAGACAAAACTCATCCGGTACCCGCGATGGCGCTTAAACCCCTCAAACAGCGGCAGATCGTCCACACCACTGGGGCCGATCACACTGATGCAGCGCACAACGTCAAAGGGGCGCTGCGCCTCGGACAGGCCGCCCATGCAATCAGCGGCGGCGCGCACCCAAGTGTCTTGAGAGTTATCCACATGGCGCAACAAACTGCGCACGCGGGTCAAAATCAACTCTGGAATAAAGGGCGCCGCGAACAAGTCCGCCGCCCCTGCGCGCAGGGCCTCGATCGTGCTGATCCGGCCATAGCGGGATAGGACGATCACAGGGATGTCTGCCAAATCCGAACGCGCCTTGAGCTCGCACACAAATGACAAAGGATTTTGATCATTCAAACTATCCGTCGTGACGATCAATACAGGGCGATTGTGCTTCATATAGGTGCGCGCCTCAGCCAGCGAGGCCGCCATCTCAATGCGATATTGCGTGCGCGCAAACAGCACTTGAAGCTGAATGCGATGGGGCGCAATAGGATCTATAATCAAAATGGACGCATGCATATCGAAACTTCTTTTCGCGACTAGCCTTCACTTTTGTCACGAAATAGTTAAGAAATTCTTTCAAATTTTAGGATTTGTAAAATGACCCCACGTCAAGCCGAATTTATTGCCCTACGCGCCATCGAATGGCTTGTCGCTCAAGACGAGATTTTGC
>JBDNBY010000039.1:0-14264 GCA_039767595.1 Paracoccaceae bacterium
AAGTTTGAGGAATTGACTCAAATGCGAGATGATCTCGCGAACACTGAAAATCATGTCAGACGTGTTAGAGGACTGCATCATCGTGCCATTCACACGAAGCCACAGATCAAGGTTCTGCGGATCCGCCACCTCATCGCGCGTCACGAAATAGGGGCCGATGGGGCCAAAATTAGGGGCAGATTTCCCTTTGATCCACTGACCACCACGATCCATTTGGAAACTGCGTTCAGAGAGATCGTTGATCGCGCAATAGCCTGCGACATAATCAAGGGCATCCGCCTCGCTGACATAGCTGGCCTCTTGGCCAATCACGACGCCCAGCTCAACCTCCCAGTCGGTCTTGTTCGAGCCGCGCGGCACGATAATCGGATCCGCCGGGCCACATATTGCCGAGCTCGCCTTAGAGAACAAGATCGGCTCTTGGGGGCGGGCCATGCCTGTTTCATCGGCGTGCTTGCCATAATTCAGGCCGATGCAATAGAAATTCGGCACGCTCGCCAAACATGATCCAACGCGCATCTCTTTGGACAACACAGGCAACGTGCCAAGATCGAGGCGCGCCAGCATTTCAAACGTCTGTGCGCAGACCGCCTGACCCGCGAACTCGGCCACATGATCCGACACATCCCGCATTTGGCCATCTTGATCCAACACGGCGGTTTTCTCGTGACCCTTGGGGCCAACTCTAAGGAGTTTCATCTACCCGTACCTTTCGAACAATACATGACCTAAGATCCCTGACCCGTGCGCGCATCCAATACATGGCTAAGCCAATCGGGATCCATTTCTGGAACCGAGGATAACAATAGCTTAGTATACTCTTCATTTGGCGGGGTGAATAGCTCGTCTTTGGGGGCGGCCTCCACCACGCGGCCATGCTGCATCACGACGACATAATCGGCAATCGCCCGCACAGTGGCGATGTCATGTGTGATGAACATATAGGCCAGATCAAAGTCATCTTGCAGCCGACTGAGCAGCCTTAAAATCCCCTCGGCCACCAGTTGATCAAGCGCAGAGGTCACCTCATCGCAAATGATGAACTGCGGCTCGGCGGCCAACGCGCGGGCAATGCCAATGCGCTGTTTTTGTCCGCCCGACAGCTCGCTCGGGAAACGGTCGATATACTCGCTTGGTTCTAACTCAATCAGATCGAGCAACTCTTTGACCCGCGCCTCAAGCGCAGCACCT
The DNA here is from genome assembly GCA_039767595.1 of Paracoccaceae bacterium. Classification (GTDB taxonomy): domain Bacteria; phylum Pseudomonadota; class Alphaproteobacteria; order Rhodobacterales; family Rhodobacteraceae; genus JBDNBY01. The sequence continues at coordinate 1,192 of JBDNBY010000039.1, forward strand.
TTGCGCCCCGTATACAGCTGCGCCGGCCATCCAATTAATTCGCGAATACGTTGCCGCGGGTTCAAGGCCGTGTCCGCCATTTGATAGATCATCTGCGCTTGGCGCAATTGGTCCGCGCTGCGCTTGCGATAATCTGGCGGTAGAACCTCACCTTGTAGGCGCACTTCCCCGTGGCGGGGCGGCAAAAGACCGGTGATCACCCGCGCCGCTGTTGATTTACCCGAACCAGACTCGCCCACAACAGCCAAAGTGCGGCCCTTGTGAATATCGAAACTTACGTCATGTAAAACTGTGCTCGCCCCATAGGCGGCCGTGACGTTGCGCAGTGAAACAACAGGCGTCGCCGCCTCGGGCACTGCCGCTTTGGCGGGTTTTTGAAACGCACGCACCGCCCACAACGATTTGGTATACTCTTCTTTTGGGGCGCTGAGCATCTCGCGCGTGTCGGCCTCTTCGACCTCTTCGCCGCGATAAAGGACTTTGATCCGGTCGGCCATTTGCGCCACAACGGCCAAATCATGCGTGATATAAATCGCCGCTGTTCCAAACCGGCGCACGATATCGCGAATAGCGGCCAAAACTTCGATCTGTGTGGTCACATCCAGCGCTGTGGTCGGCTCATCAAAAATGATCAAATCCGGACGACAGGCCATGGCCATCGCGGTCATCGCCCGTTGCAATTGACCGCCCGACACTTGGTGCGGATAGCGAAAGCCGATCTGCTCAGGATCGGGCAATTGCATCTTAGTATAAAGATCAATGGCATCCGATTGCGCCTCGGCCTCGGGCATCACACCATGCAGCTTGGGCCCCTCGGTGTATTGATCCATCAAGCGGTGGGCGGGATTAAAACTGGCCGCGGCCGATTGCGCGACATAGGCGATCCGTTTGCCGCGCAACTTGCGCCCCTCGGTCGCACTCATTTTGCGCAAATCCATACCGTCAAAAATCAGCTCACCGCCTGAAATGCGGCACCCATCGCGCGCATAGCCCATTGCCGCCAAACCAATCGTCGATTTACCGGCACCAGACTCTCCGATCAGGCCCAGAATTTCACCGCGGCGCAGATCGAGATCAACACCTTTGACGATCTCTTGCCACCCCTCGTCTGAGCGCCCCTCAATCCGCAGACCGCGCATACTCAGAAGGATATCTGTAGTCTCTGCCATGATCTATTCCTTTAACCCAGAAGAGCGGTGCAGCATCCAATCCACCACCAAATTGACCGCGACGGTCAACAGCGCGATCGCCCCTGCAGGGATCAATGGTGTAATATCGCCAAAGGTGATCAATGTTGCATTCTCACGCACCATAGATCCCCAATCCGCCGTCGGAGGTTGGATCCCAATCCCCAAGAACGAGAGCGCCGAAATCGACAAAAACACAAAGCAAAATCGCAATCCAAACTCCGCCACCAAAGGCGCCGATGCGTTTGGCAAAATCTCGCGAAAGACCAATCTAAATGTGCCATCACCGCGCAATCGCGCCGCTTCGATATAATCCATAACGACGATATTCATCGCAACGGCGCGCGCTAGTCGAAACACCCGCGTGCTATCGACAACGGCAATGATCATGATCAACGTCGGGACCGCCGTGCCAAAGATCGTCAGCAACAAGAGCTGAAAAATCAACGATGGGATCGCCATGAACACATCGACGATGCGGCCCATCGCCTGATCGACCCACCCCCCGCGCAACGCAGAAAAGAGCCCCAAAGACGCCCCAATCACAAAGGCTAGGATCGTTGTCAGCAGGGCGATACCCACAGTATTGCGCGCGCCATAGACAATCCGAGAAAAGAAATCTCGCCCCAGATTATCTGTGCCAAGGATATACGCCCCTTCCCACGGCATAAACTCCATATCCACAATATCCGTCTCACCATAAGGCGCAATCAGGGGCGCAAAGATCGCCACAAGGGAATAGAGGGCGATCACGGTCAAACCAAACCAAGCGGTAAAGGGCGCGGATTTAAGTGCTTTGAACATCTCCAGCCTCCCTTATCGCTGATGCATGATGCGCGGGTTCGACAAGGTCGACAGCACATCCGCGGTTAAGTTCAATAAAATATAGGCCATCGCGAAAATTAAACTCGAGGCCTGTACCACCGTCACATCGCGTTTGGACACGCTATCGACCAACAGCTGTCCCAAACCGGGGTAAACAAAGACCACTTCGACAACGACCACGCCGGTGATCAAATAAGCCAAATTCAATGCAACAACGTTGATAATCGGCGCAAGGGCATTGGGCAGGGCGTGGCGCGTGATCACTTTCCACGGCGGCACCCCCTTGAGGCGCGCCATTTCCACATAAGGACTGGCCAAGACATTCACAATCGCCGCGCGGGTCATCCGCATCATATGGGCCGTGACCACCAACGTCAGCGTTAAGGCCGGCAAGAACAGGCGATAGAACGTCTCCCCCCACGTCATTTCGGGGCGCACATCTGCGATGGACGGGAACCATCCGGTTTGAGAAAACCACACAATCAACAAATAGGCCCAGAAAAATTCGGGAAATGACACCGCCGAGAGCGCCGCAACATTGGCGCCGCGATCAAAAATCGTATTGCGAAACAAGGCCGACAACAGCCCCAAGACAATCGCAAAAGGGATCGACAAGGCCGCCGCATAAAGAGCCAAGATCATTGTATTGGCAAAACGCCCTCCGACCAATTCGCTGATCTCACGGCCATTGGCGAGGGACGTGCCCCAATCGCCTTGCACCATCCCGCCAAGCCATTCGAAATACCGAACGACCGCGGGCCGATCTAGGCCCAGCTCGGCGCGAAACGCCGCCACGGTTTCATCTGTGGCCGCTTGGCCCAGAATATTTTGCGCCAAATCACCCGGCAGCATTTCAACGGCTGTGAAAATTACAACCGATACCGCCCATAGCGTCACAAGCCCCAAACCAAGGCGCTTTGCGATCATCGTCCAAACTGTCGACATAGGTTCCCCATTTATGTTTATCGTCTGCGGCCACGTATCGTCGCATCAGATGTGATCACGTGAAATAGCGTAGCGCCATGTCTGACCAAAAATCTGCGCCCTATCCTCAAAGGCCGTCAAAGATGTTTCGATGTTCCAACGCACCCCGTCGGTTGTCAAGCGCGCAGTGGCAATAACATGCACCTCGACACCATCGCGCCAATGCCAATCATGGTTTTCCTCTTCGCCCACGATGCTCAGCGGATCATCGCCGTTGGCGGACCAAGTCGAACATCGCGTATCGCGCCACTCAATCCCATGTTCAGGATGCACCAAATGCCCTGTATCTGTGCTCAGCGACACGCGGGTCAGATCCCCCTCGCGGTGGACGTCGCGGCGGGTGTGCCCTTGAGCTTTGACCTCATACTGTGGCAAACGATGTGCGCCTTGGGGCACATCAATCGGATCATAGGCATAGCACGGCACACTGAGCATCGCAGTGGCCCCTAGCGCAATCACCGCGCTCACCCGCGTTGGAGACGGTAGGATAAACGGAAAATACTCGGTCGTCAGCACCAGCCGCAACCTATGCCCCGCCCGCACACGATAGGCCGCCGCGTCAAAAACCATTTCAACGCTTTCAAACTGCCCCACCGTCATCGGCTCTGGCATCTGAGGCCCGTTGCGGTGGCTTAGGTTCAAAAACGCCCGCGTGATCAAAGAGCTGGTGCCGTCGGGGTGCACATCAACCAAACGCGCGATCAAATGCCCTTGGGGGGCATCAATCGCGACGCTGATCCGTAGCGTGGCCATGCCAATCAACTCCATCGGCTCTTCAAGCACAGCTGTTTCAAGAGCATAGCCCAAGGCATCATCGGCAGACTGCTCGCCGCTCATGCCTTCATCAATTGAGCCGCAGAAATACTCGCCCCCCGCAAGCGCACTGACAAGCGGGGAACACACCGTCACTTGGGGCGCATCCGGAGGCGATACTGGTGTGAGGCCGGCGGCACTCAAATACAGCTGCGTGACACTTGGCGAGCCATCATCAATGGCAATCCATTGCCCTGGATCTTGTGTGCGATCCGCCGTCGGATCAACCGCTTCAAGGAGGTAAAGACGGCTGGCCGCAGACTGCACCGCACCGCGATCTGTGCCTAAATGCCGATGCCAAAAGGCGCAGGCCTCATCGATAAAATCAAACTGCGGGCCGGGTTTGGCGAAATGCGGATATTTGTGGATCCAAGGCCCGATCATCATCTGGCACCGATCCCCCATGCCGGCCCGCGCCTTCCACGGCGTGTTGCGATATCCATCGGCCCATCCGGCAATCACCCATGAGGGGACCTGCACAGCCGCGAAATCTTCGCAAATGGATCCATGCGCCCAATAGTCATCGCGCCGCTGGTGGGTGAACCATGGCTCCACGACCGGTGCGGTATTTTCCAAGCGATGATGCCACAGCGTGCGCCAATCCGAGCGCACCGCGCTATCTGGCACGCGGGCATTGTAGCACAGCATTTGATTGGCCCAATACAAATTGGACGATAGCATCGTCCCGCCTTTGAAATGAATGTCATCGCCATAGCGATCCACGGTGGACGCAATCGAGATCACCGCCCCCAGCGCCGGCGGGCGGCGCGCCGCAACTTGAAGCGCATTAAACCCGCCCCAAGAGATCCCCATCATGCCAACATGGCCGTTGCACCATGGTTGATCTGCGATCCATGCAATCACCGCCTCGGCATCGCTAAGCTCTTGTTCTGAGTATTCATCATCAAACAGACCATCCGACTCGCCAGTGCCGCGCATGTCCACACGCACCCCCGCGATCCCTTGGGCGGCAAATTGGGGATAGGTCAGCTCGTCGCGCGGGGCCGTCATATCTCGGCGGCGATAGGGCAAAAATTCTAATACCGCCGGTGCCGGATGGTGATCCACATCCTCGGGCTTCCAAATGCGCGCAGCCAACCGCATGCCATTGGGAAGCGGGATAAAAACGTTTGGCTCATAAAGATACGACACTATCCCCCCTCTCGCCTTGGGTCCTAAGGCGACATATCACAGATAAGAAAAGGGCCAGCCTCGCAGCTGGCCCCTTGGGTGTATCTTAGGCGATTACGCGACCCACCAGCGCTCTGCGAAACGGGCGCCATCCATGTCCCAGTTCGCCGCTGTTGCACCGTGCTGCACTTTGTCAGAACCGGCGTTCACATAATTGGCAAAGCCCCAAATCGCCGCACCACCATCATCGCGCACAATCTGCTGCATTTCCGCGTAGATTTCTGCACGGTTATCGTTGTTCAGCTCTGCACGGCCTTGCTTGAGCAATACATTAAACCGGTCATTGGCCCAGAACGTATCGTTCCAGCTGCCGCCCGCTTCATAGGCTGTTGTGAACATCCAATCACATGTTGGACGGCCACCCCAATAACACTGGCACCAGTTTTTCTTCATCCAGACATTCGACCAATACCCATCCGCAGGCTCGCGGATCACGTCAATGTCCATGCCGGCCGCGGCCAAATGCTCTTTCATCAATACAGCCGCATCGACCGCGCCCGAATACGCGCCATCTGAGGCAGACAGCTCAAGCTTAATGTTATCATAGCCGGCTTTTTTCAAATGAAACTTGGCTTTGTCAGGATCATATGTGCGCTGCTCTAGATCGGCAGCAAACGGAATGGTCGGCGCAATGGGTTGGTCGTTGGCCACAGTACCATGCCCGCGCAACACCTTTTGCACCAACTCTTCGCGGTTGATCCCGTGCTTGAGGGCAAGACGCAGCTCATTGTTATCATACGGCGAGCTGGTCGTGATCATCGGCGCGGTATAGTGCAGATACCCAGTCGATTCCTCGATATTGATCCCAGGGCGGCGCGACAGAAGGCTCACTGTTTTGAGATCAACCGACGTGATATAGTCCACCTCGCCCGTCACCAATGCGTTTTGCCGTGCGGCTGGATCTGAGATCGAGATAACTTCGATTTCATCGATATGAGCGCGGTTTGGCTTCCAATAATTTGGATTGCGCTTGAGGGTTGCGCGCACACCTGGCTCAAACGCCTCAAGCGTATAGCCGCCTGTGCCAACATAGCTTTCCCAATCTGCGGTGCCATCTTCATTGGCTGGCATGATGAGCAAGTGGTAATCCGCCATCAAATACGGGAAGTCCGCATTGCCCGCAGACAAGGTAAAGACAACAGTTGTATCATCTTGTTTGGTAAGGTCCGTGATCGCGGCAACGTTGGATTTCGCGGCTGATTTTGACTCTTCGCCGCGGTGGTGATTGATCGAGGCGATCAAATCATCTGCGGTCATGGTCTTGCCATTGTGGAATGAGATCCCTTTGCGGAGTTTAAACGTCCAAACTTGCGCGGCGCTATCGGCCTCCCAGCTCTCGCATAGATCCCCAACCAGATCGCCCTCGGGCGTGAGTTCGGTCATTGTGCCATGCGTGGCAAAGCCAACCGATTGCATGAAAATATCAGTGTAGGTCGCTGGATCAAGGCTATCTGTCGTGCCGCCTTGGTGCATGGCGATGCGCATCTTGCCACCTTGCTTGGGCGTGTTTGCCATGACCCCGTTGGGTAAGATCAATCCCCCCAGCCCTGCGGTCACGCCCAGCGCGGCGGTGCCCCCTAAGAACTGACGACGGTTTGTAGCCATTAACGATGATTTGACACGATCGGTCATATGGTCGACTCCCTGAGTTTATGAATTATAGGACCATGATGACCAATTGATGCCGTTTTTCAATTGTTTTTTTGACCATTCAGTCAATTCGATGAGGTCGATCGCAGTGAGGGGCGCAGATTTCGATACCGCACGTGCGCCAGATCGCATGTCATTAAGCCCGCCGCTTTGACTGGGACAATTTCATATCCCAAGGGGTCAAAATCGGCACGGTAATGCACTGTGCTTTTGACGCTGAGGATCGGAAACTCTTTCAAATCAATGCCGATATGCTCGAACACCGCACGATCAAGGGCCTGACAGCGCACTGAGCTAATGACAAAATGCACCTCACTTGTCTGCGCCACCAGCCGCACCCAAGCGGTCGGCCCCGTTTGCGCCGTGCATCCCGCATACATTTCCCCCGTAAAGTCAAAGACGCCATCACTGAGCGCCATCACTTCAAAGGTGCCCACCAGAGGCGGGTCAAGCCCGTCGATACGCCCGCCCAATGCCCCCTGAATAAAGGCGCCCGCGCCCTCTTGATGGGCCAACGCGGCCAAAGGGGCGTCGTGCACCATGCCAATGAGCGCGCCGCGCGCACCGGCCTGATGCAAGGCATGGGCCACACCCGTCGTATCCGAGCTGGCACCGCCGCCGGCATTATCCTGCACATCTGCCAAAACGATGGGCGCCCCAGAGGCAATCGCCCTCTCAGCGGCGTCATCCGGCATCACAAGCGGCGTTACAAACTCAGGCTCCAATGCAGCAAGCCGCGCACTAAGTGCTGCACACGATTGAGCGGCCGCCGCAGGCTGCGGCGCATAGCACAGTACACTTGGCCCCGCATCGTAAATATCTGCCGAAGGAAATCCCATCGCCACCTCGCACCACCCCCCCTTGGGGGCCAGCGCCATCGCCGCATCATAGATGGCCTGCCCCGCGCCATCACCCGTGAATTGCGCGTGCAACGCAATGAGATACGAACCTTGAACAAAGGCCGAATGGAAGTGCGTCCCTTCAAACACGGCCTCTAATACCTGCGCCGCGCGGGCCCCTGTTTCCGCCATATCTAAATGAGGATAGGTGCGAAACATCGTGATCGCCGTGGCGAGATCAACCATTTTTTGGGTAACATTTGCGTGCAAATCGAGGCTGACCACGATGGGCAAATCGTCTCCGACATGCGCCCGCACGCGCGCCAAAAACGCGCCCTCGCCATCTTCAAATGACTGGGTCACCATTGCCCCGTGCAAATCTAAGTAGAGTGCATCAATCGGGCCGGCGGCCTGTGTCAAGGCAATGATCTCAGAGGTGATCTGATCAAACGCCTCATCAGTTACATAAGATGACGGCTCGGCCGAACACCACAGGAGTGGCACAATCTCCCAATTGGGGTGCTCTTGCGCGGCTCGGATAAACCCCGCGATGGGCAGGCTATTGCCCCAAGTGCCCGAGATCACATCGCCCCCGCGCAGCAGCGGCGGCCAACTGTCAGCCATCTCAAAGGCACCCAGATCGGCCAAAGTTGCGCCAAATGTATTGGTTTCATGTTGAAACCCTGCCACTGCAATACGCCGCATGTCGCCCCTCCGTTCACAAACCATACCATGATTGCGCCTAAGCGCGAAGCATAACGTAGCCCATCACAGCCTCAAAGTGATATCCGCTGCACGCGATTGGGTCAGAACTGTGCGCGCATTGGGTATATCATTGCCCAAAGCACGCGCGCGCGCCTCGTCTTCTGTGTGGTTGTGCGCGACCCAACGCGCGATCAATCGCGCCTCAAGAACATCCATCGGGACATCTAAAAAGACGCTCAGATCCCAATACTGCGCCAAGTCGGCCCATTGCGGCTCATCGAGCAAGAGGTAATTCCCCTCAACGACAATGAGTGGCGTCGCGGCACTGATCCGTTCGGCGTTGGGCACAACGCAGTCGCGCGTGCGGTCAAACGTAGGGGCCATGACCTCTTCGCCCTGCGCGATCTGTGCGACGATCTGGGCAAACTGGGCCACATCAAAGGTAAAAGGCGCGCCTTTGCGATGCAAATGCCCGCGCGACTCAAGCATCGCATTGTCCAAATGAAAGCCATCCATCGGTAGAATTTTCACATCCATGCCAAAGCGCTGCTGCACGGCCTCGGACAATGTCGACTTTCCGGCCGCCGGCGGCCCTGCCACGGCGATCAAGCTGCGGCGCTGGGTGGTCTTTAGCTGCGCCATCTGGGTCAAAAGGGGATCAAGCGAGTTCATTTATTGGGAAAATTCCTAGATATTCGTTTTCATGGCCCTGCAAAGCCGACATGTTCGATGCTACTCTTCGGCGCGAATAGCTGAAACGTATGGTGAATAAACGCATTTACACAGGCCTCCGGCGAGACGTTACATAAAATCACTTAAAATGATTAATTACGAGAAATGCAATTGTTTTAACGGCCCTTATCCATCATAAGTCCAAAAACCGCATAAGACCGACACACAAATGACCGGATCAACCACGCCAATACACCAGACACACGTCGTTCAAAACAGCGCGCCACTGCAGGCTGCGCGCGGCTCGAACCTCAGCGGCGTTCGGGCGCATAACGAGCGGCTTGTCCTCACGCTTATTCGTGAGCGTGGCCCCTTGGCAAAATCGGATATTGCGCGGCTCTCGGGCCTCTCTGCGCAAACGGTTTCCGTGATCATGCGCGCCCTTGAGCTTGACGGTCTATTGATCAAAGGCGCCCCCGTGCGGGGCAAAGTGGGGCAGCCCTCTGTGCCCATGGCGCTCAATCCCCAAGGCGCGTATTTTTTCGGCCTTAAGATCGGGCGACGTAGCCTTGACCTCGTCTTGACAGATTTTTTGGGCACCGTTCAAGGTCGCCTACAACATACACACAGCTATCCTAGCCCCAAAAGCGTGATTGAATTTGCCCAGCGCGGCATGAGCGAACTTATGACTGCGCTGCCAAAGCAAGATCGCGCACGCGTTGCCGGTCTCGGGATCGCACTGCCATTCAATTTATGGGACTGGTCCGATGCTCTGGGTGTCGATCCCTGCGAAATGGAAGCATGGCGCCACTGTGATATTCGCGCCGAGATTCAGCAAAACTGGGACTTTCCTGTCACATTAGAAAATGATGCGACCGCGGCATGCGGCGCGCAATTGGTCTTTGGCGCGGATCGTCCGGCTGCGCAGTTTTTGTATCTATACATTGGTTTTTTCATCGGCGGTGGCGTTGTTTTAAACAATTCCTTGTTCACAGGATCCACGGGCAACGCCGGTGCCATTGGCTCTACGCTTGCGCCAAATCCACATACGGGCCAGCCGCAGCAATTGGTCGAGCTGGCCTCTTTGGCGCAGCTAGAGCAGTCCTTAGAGGCACAAGGCATCGATGGATCGTGCATTTGGCACGTGGCACAGGATTGGGATATTCCCGATACGCTCGTGGAGGCGTGGATTGACCAAGCGGCCAAAGCGATCGCCTATGCCTGTACGAATGCCTGCGCGATCATGGACCTGAGCGATGTGATCGTCGATGGCTGGCTGCCGCACACCGTGCGCAGTGCGCTGCGCGACCGAATTGAGCAAGAGATCTCAATGCTGAGCCTTGCTGGCATGAGCGCCCCGACCGTACATTGCGGCACAATTGGAAGTGATGCGCGGGCTCTGGGCGCGGCAAGCTTGCCTTTATCTGAACGGTATCTGATCGATCACCGCGCACTCACCAACACATAATCGAAATTAGAGGACATCCCATGATACTTTGCTGCGGAGAAGCGCTGATCGATATGATCCCCACGCCGACGACCACGGATCGAGAGGGTTTTGTCCCTCATTCCGGCGGGGCGGTGTTTAACACCGCGATTGCCTTGGGCCGCCTTGGGGTGGATGCAGGGTTTTTCAGCGGTATCTCGAACGATCTATTCGGCGCACAGCTTATCAGCGATTTGGAGCATAGCCATGTCGCAACGCGCTATGTTGCGCGCTCGAACCGTCCGACCACATTGGCCTTTGTTCAGCTCATCAATGGTCAGGCGCGCTATGCGTTTTATGATGAGAATACCGCAGGACGCCTGTTGGAGCCGTCGGACTTACCGCAGTTCGACACACGCCCAGCGGCGTTTTATTTTGGCGGCATTTCACTGGTCGCAGAGCCCGCAGCGCAGGTTTACGCACAGCTGTGCCAGCAGGTGGCCTCTGAGTCCGTTGTGATGATCGATCCCAATATCCGCCAAAGCTTTATCCAAGATGAAGCCCGCTATCGGGCCCGTCTTGACGCTATGTTTACCGCTGCAGACATTATTAAAGTGTCCGACGAAGATCTCGAATGGATCAGCGGCAGTGCAGATATCCCTCGCGGCGCGCGCGCCCTAATGGACAGCGGTGCGCAAATTGTCCTCGTCACCCAAGGGGCGCAGGGCGCTGTGGCATATCAGCCGGATCATGACCCCATTCACGTGGCCAGCGTTCCAACTCAAGTTGTGGATACTGTGGGCGCAGGCGATTCGTATAACGCGGGATTCTTGGCCAGCTTAGAGCGCGCCAATATGCTATCGAAAACCGCACTTAACCATGTCACATCCACGCAGCTGAGCGAGGCAATGCAACTGGCCGCCAAAGTGGCCTCTGTCACCGTTTCGCGCGCTGGTGCCAACGCACCATGGGCCGCTGAGCTGACATAAATCCCCAAGTCTCAATATCACCCAGCCTTTATATCACTCACGCGATCAATATCGCGCAACATCTCGGACGGCGCGGGCAAATCTACCGATCGCGCCACCCGAGGCCATAGGTCCGCTAAGCCGCGATCATTCTGGGCGTGGCGCAATAGATCAATCTGATCCCCCTTGAGGCAAACAGGAACACCTGAATAGGTGTTCGGCGCGCCGTGCAAAACCGTGCGCGCCCCACCATGCTCTGGGCACATATGGCGCAACTGGCGCAGATGCGCCGCCTGCATGTATGGCATATCGCCCAACACAAGGGTCACACTGTGCGCGCCCACAAAATCGGCATATGTCGCCACGGCATGCAGCCGTTTTGAGAATGGCTGCCCCTCCTCGACAAAATGCACTGAGGCGCCGGTGGGCACAGATGCGGCCAACTGCGGTCGACTGAGAAAGACGGCGACATCATCACCACCTGCCCGTAGCGCAATATCGCAGACACGGCGCAGCATTGGAACACCGTTGATATCGGCACTCAGCTTATCTTGCGTGCCAAATCGCAGCGATTGACCCGCAGCTAAAATGGCAATCAGATGCATGCAAAAGACGCCGCCACATCCGCAAGGATCGACACAGCCAAACCGCGCGGCTCTCGTTGTGCGGGGATCAAACCGATGGGCCCATGGATACGCGCCAACTGCGACGCGTTCAGACCCGCGGCGCGCAACCGCTGCCCCGTCGCGGCAAAAATCGCATTGGCCAAAGCCGGCGCTGCAGGCGGTACGGGCGGCTCGCCGATCCCTGCGATTGTGTCAGACACCTCTAGGCCGCGCACTTCAATCTGCGGACATTGATAGAGGCGCATGCCCTCATGTGCATAGAAATTCTCTTGCTCTGCGCGGCCATCTTGATAGGTCACTTCGCAATTCATGGCATGGTGCTGCTTGCACTGTAGCGAAGATCACAGTCACACGGCCTAGGCCCTGAGCTGACACGTGATTGCCATTTGATCCAGAGTGTCCTATGGCACTGCCAAGATGCGAGGATCCATGGCCAATTTTATCTGTGTTAAATGGGGGGACAAGTTCCCTGCTTATTATGTCAACCGCCTGTTGCGCGGGATTGAACGCCACTACACCGGCGACGTGCGATTTATCTGTGTGACAGATGACACCACGGGGATCGACCCTAAGGTTGAGACGGTCCCCCTCGTGCGCCAACCGTTCGAAGATGCGATGGACGAGGCCTTCAAAACATCGCGGCGACGCGGTGCCATGCGCAAAGTGGCGCTATTTAATCCCGATTTAATTCCCGATCTCGAGGGCGACGTCCTTGGATTTGATTTGGACGTGGTGATCACCGGTCCTTTAAACGATCTAGTTGACTTCGAACCAGGCAAAGTGTGCATGCGTTTTGACTGGCTCGAGAAAAAGAGAGGTCGTTTTGGCGGGCACGGATCTGTGTTCAAATTCAACCCGCAACAGCACGGCTATCTCTATCACGATCTGTGCGAGCATACGCTTAAGTACCTCGAAGAGGCGAATTTTTCCGAGCAAAAATACACATCTCAGCGCGCCAATGCCCGTGATGATTTGCGGTTCTACCCAGACGACTGGATTGCCAGCTTTAAGCGTGACGCCATGCGCATGCCGCCGCTCAATCACGTCCTCGCCCCAAAGCTGCCCGAGAATACGCGCGTCATGTGCTTTCACGGCACGCCAAAAATGGAAGAGGCGCTGGTCGGATACAACGGCCCGTTTCACCGAAAAACGGTTCCCGCGCTCTGGCTCAGTGAAAATTGGGTCGA
>JBDNBY010000040.1:0-12358 GCA_039767595.1 Paracoccaceae bacterium
CGCGGTTTGAGTGCAGCAAGCTCTAAGACAGCGTCATCTTTCATCACGCGCGAGCGCGGCACGTTTTGAGATTGCGCATGGCGTTCACGAAATTCTGCCAATTTGGCAACCAGTGCCAAGAACCGCGGCGAGGAATTGCGTGTTTTCACACGTTTCCACGCCTCTGCGGGATCCGTTTCGTAGAGGGACGGTTCAAGCAAGGCCGCGATTTCCTCTTCGACCCAAGATCCACGGTCGCGCGTTTCAATTTGACGTGCCAATTCCTCATAGATGCCGCGCAAATGCGTCACATCGGCCAGAGCATAGTTTTGCTGCGCCGCGCTTAGGGGGCGTTTTGACCAATCGGTAAAGCGTGATGATTTATCAATCTTGGCCTTAACCACTTGGCGCGCCAATGTTTCATAGCCCACCTGCTCCCCAAAGCCGCAGACCATCGCAGCGACCTGCGTATCAAACAACGGCCGCGGCAACACACCGTAGGAGACTTGGAAAATCTCCAAATCTTGGCGGGCCGAGTGGAAAACTTTGACCACCGCTTCATTTTGAAACAGCTCTAACAGAGGGGCCAAATCCATATCTTTGGACAATGGATCGACCAAAACTGCCGACACGTCATCGCTTGAGGGGATCGCCAATTGCACAAGGCAGAGCTTGGAATAATATGTACGTTCGCGCAAAAACTCTGTATCAACAGTGACATACGGGCAAACAGATGCCTTTTTGCAAAACGCATCAAGCTCTTGGGTCTTGGTCAATATGGGAATGGCGGTCAAGGCGATTGGCTCTTTCGTATTTGGATTACAGATCCGCCTTAAAGCGTTCGGCAAAACTGCGCAAGGTGCGCGGATAGAGCAGATGCTCTTGTTCTAAGACCTTCTGCGCCAATGAGGCGGGGGTTTCGCCCTGCCCAATCGGCACTGTGGCCTGCCCTAAAATGGGGCCGGCATCGAGATCGGGGATTACTTCATGTACCGTGCAACCGCCCTCTTGATCGCCCGCGTCAATTGCGCGGGCGTGCGTATTTAATCCGCGATATTTGGGCAAAAGGGACGGATGAATATTCAGCATGCGGCCGCGCCATGGCTCAACAAACGATGGCGACAGGACGCGCATGAACCCCGCCAAACAAATCAAATCGATGTTATGTGCGATCAGATGTTTTTGAATTTCCGCCTCAAACCCCGCGCGGTCGGCACCAAATTCAAGGTGATCCACACACACAGTGGGCACGCCCATCGCTTCGGCCTTGGCAAGACCGCCGGCCGTGGTCACATTTGACACGACTAAACACGCCTCACAGGGGTGATCCTCGTTCAACATGTCGCGCACCAGCGTGACCATGTTCGAGCCGCCACCGGAAATAAAAACGCTCGTTCTTATCAAAGAAGCGTTCCTTTATACTCCGCTGTGCCGCGATCGGTCACATGGCCGATGATCCGCGCCTCTTCGCCCAGATCAGTCATCTGAGCGACCAAAGCCTCCGCCTCGGACGGCGCACAGACCAAGACCATGCCAATTCCACAATTAAATGTCTTGAGCATTTCTGCCGGCGCGATATCGCCAGCCTTGGCCATCCATTTGAATTCGGCAGGCAGGTCCCAACTGTCAAGATCCACCTCAAAGCCGCAGCCATCGGTGAGGACGCGCGGCAAATTCTCGGTTAGACCGCCGCCGGTGATATGAGCAAGAGCATTCACGCGCTGGGCCTTTATCGCCTCTAGCACAGGTTTGACATAGATCCGCGTTGGCACAAGGAACGCCTCGGCGACTGTTCCGTCCGCAAAGGGCGCGACGGATGTGAAATCAAGGCCAGCGACCTCGAGGATCTTGCGCACCAAAGAGAACCCATTTGAATGCACGCCGTCACTGGCCAGTCCAATCAGGAAATCACCAGCGCTGACCTCTTTGGGCAGTTCAGTGCCGCGCTCCATCGCGCCAATGGCAAATCCCGCTAGATCGAAATCATCGCCCTCATACATGCCGGGCATTTCCGCCGTCTCGCCGCCAATCAAAGCCGCGCCAGAGCGCACGCACCCTTCGGCAATGCTCTCGACCACGCGCGCAGCATGATCGACGTTTAGTGATCCAGTTGCAAAGTAATCAAGGAAAAAGAGCGGCTCTGCCCCCTGACAAATCAGGTCATTGACGCACATTGCGACAAGGTCGATCCCCACACCATCCACATGGCCGGTATCAATCGCAATGCGCAGCTTGGTGCCCACACCATCGGTGGCGGCCACAAGGACAGGATCGCTATAGCCCGCCGCCTTAAGGTCAAACAAACCGCCAAACCCACCAAGCCCAGCCATCACACCGGCACGGTTCGTGCGCTTGGCGGCAGGTTTGATTCGCTCAACAAGCGCGTTGCCCGCATCAATATCGACACCGGCCGCAGCATAAGACAATCCATTGGGTTTTGAGGTCATGGTCACACTCCTTCGACTTGAGCCACGGCCTAATAGATTTTATGCCGCAGTACAATCGCAAAGGCTTGACCTGCCCAGAGATCATGATACTGAGCTACGTGGCTGGGCCTGTAGCTCAATTGGTTAGAGCAGAGTGCTCATAACACTTTGGTTGGGGGTTCGAGTCCCTCCGGGCCTACCAGACCACTTTTCATTAGATTTATGTCAGCTCGAGATATTTGGCCAAGCGCGGCGCCTTGGCCCGTTTGACAAATGCCTTTTGCGAGAGTTGCGCCTCGGACGGGACATCACTTTGGTATTCCGACCACAGGTCTTGAACCAGTTTACGCATATGATCGGTTTGAGCATGGGCGTAATTTAAGAAAACTTCATCTGGCGACAGACGCAATAGCCCCTCTTGGGCCAAAATATGTTTTGGAAAATCCTTGGCGTTAAACGTCACGATGCCATCACATGACCCATGAACGGCCGCACCGAAAATATGCGCGTCATGCACATCAGGCAACTGATAGAGGCGGAGGTCCTGCGGCGTGCGCACCACTGCATTGTCAAAGGCGCGGCGCATCGCGGTAATCACCGCTTCGGCCTCAATTTTTCCAGAGGCACCGACACGGGCATAGGCATGGGTCAACTCGGCTTCGACACTATAGGACCAACGCGGCTCAAACCCGCCCCCCTGCGCCACACTCAGCAAGAGGCGACGCGTGATCGTTGGATATAAAACGCAAGTGTCGAGAAACAGCCTCATAGAGCAAAGAACAACGCTTTGAGATAGCCTGTCTCACTCAGGGCGGCGTGCTGCGGATGATCCGGCCCGGCAAATCCAGTATGGATGAGGCTACCGTGCCGCCCTGCCCGTTCAATCCCGCGCACAGATGCGGCGCGAAACATATCAAGACCGGCCGAATGCGAACAGGAACATAGCCCTAAATATCCGCCCTCTTTGACAAGCTTGGCCCCCATGCGTGCCGTTTTTTCATAGGCGCGCAACCCGTTTTCAAGTGCCGCTTTGTGCGGGGCAAAGGCAGGCGGATCGCAGATCACCACATCATACCGCTCCCCCGCTTCAAGCAAACGGGTCATCACATCAAAGGCGTCCCCTTTGTGCACGGAAAAATCATCCGCGCGGCCCATTTCAGAGGCGCCGTTTTGGGCCAGATCAAGCGCGGCTTGCGACGCGTCAACCGCCTCAGCGCGCTGTGCCCCGCCCGCCAAAGCGGCCAAAGAAAACCCACCAACATGCGAGAATACATCTAAAACTCGTTCTTTGCCGTGACTGAGCTGCGCGGCAAAGCGGTGATTAAAGCGTTGATCATAAAAGAGGCCCGTTTTTTGGCCGCCCATGACATCGGCCATGTAAATCGCGCCGTTCATGTGCACAGGGATCGGCGTGCTGGGCGCTGTACCGCACAACACGGCCGAAACGTCATCTAATTGCTCAAGGCTGCGCGTGCGCCCTTCGGCGTTTTTCAACACCGTTGTGACAGAGGTCAATGCCTGCACCGCCGCGGCAATATGATCGAGCATCCGCTCGGCCCACGCGGCGTTGGGCTGCACCACGACGACATCATCAAACCGGTCAATGATAACACCAGGCAATCCATCGCCCTCGGCATGGATCCACCGGTAAAATGGTTTGTCAAAAAGTTGCTCACGCAAGGCCAGCGCACGGGCCAATTTGCTATGGATCCACGCTTCATCAATGCTGATCGTTGGGGATGTATCCAAAAGACGACCGGCGATTTTAGAATGTGGGTTCACTGTGATCACCCCCACCTCTTGGCCATCAATATCCCGAAGGCGCGCAAAACTGCCCGGCTCAATGGATTTTGTGCGGCGATCCCACGCGATTTGATCGGTGAAAATCCAAGGCGCGCCTTTGCGCCAGTGCCGTCCCCCTTTGAGGGGACGTAATTTAACGGTAGGGTAAGAATTCTCTGTCATACGCCGCACATAGCATAGGCTCCGCAAATCACCAGAGCGAAATCGCATCTCGACGTGACACAATGGGTTGCAAACGGTAGCTGTTAGCGCTAACAAGCGGATAATGAAGGAGAAGCACATGCATCCCAAATTGATAGAGATCACAGATCGCATCGCAGACCGCTCGGCCGCAAGCCGTAGCGCCTATGAAGAGCGGATGCAACAGGCCATCGCCCAAGGGCCGCGCCGTGCCCATTTATCGTGCGGTAACCAAGCGCATGCCTATGCGGCCATGGGCACGGACAAAGATGCGTTGGCCGCCGAACGACAGCCAAACATTGGGATCATCACAGCCTATAACGATATGCTCTCGGCGCATCAGCCGTTTCAAACCTACCCAGATTTGATCAAACAAACCGCCCAAGCACAGGGCGCCACGGCCCAAGTCGCAGGCGGCGTTCCGGCAATGTGCGACGGTGTGACCCAAGGTCAAACGGGGATGGAATTGTCGCTCTTCTCTCGTGATGTGATTGCATTGGCGGCCTCCATTGGCCTATCGCATAACACATTTGACGCCGCGATCTACTTGGGCATGTGCGATAAAATTAACCCAGGTCTGATTATGGCCGCGGGCACATTCGGCTTTATGCCAGCGATCTTTTTACCCGCGGGGCCGATGACATCCGGTATTTCCAATGATGAAAAGGCGCGCGTGCGCAATGAATTCGCCCAAGGCAAGCTCGACCGCGCGGCACTGATGAAATCCGAAATGGCCTCCTACCACGGGCCTGGTACATGTACGTTTTATGGCACTGCCAATTCCAATCAAATGCTGATGGAGTTTATGGGCATGCATATCCCAAGCGCAACGTTTGTGAACCCCAACACCCCCCTACGTGATGCGCTCACCACCTATGGCACGCAACAAGTGCTCAGCATCACGGCGCTGGGCGATCAATTCATCCCCGCGTACAAGATCCTGTCGGTCAAGGCCTTTGTCAACGGGATCGTAGGACTGATGGCGACGGGTGGCTCCACCAATCTGATATTACACTTGCCGGCTATGGCCGCCGCCAGTGGCATCGCCTTAACGCTCGAGGATTTTGATGACATCGCCCAGATCGTTCCCCTGATGGCAAAGGTCTATCCCAACGGATTGGCCGATGTGAATCACTTCCATGCCGCAGGCGGTCTTAACTATATGATCAAGGAATTGCGCGACAACGGCCTCTTGCATGACGACGTGATGACGGTCATGGGTCACGGTCTTGACGCCTATTGCACCGAGGCGGGTCTCGAAAACAATGAACTGGTGTTCCGCCCCTGTGCGGATGTTCCCGAAAATGACAAGATTTTGCGCCCCGTCTCCAATCCGTTTCAACCCACAGGCGGGCTCAAAAACCTCAGTGGGAATATCGGCGCGGCGATGATCAAACTCTCTGCCGTTGCCGAAGACAAACGCACTGTCGAGGCCCCCGCACGCGTGTTCCACGATCAACATAGCGTCAAGGCCGCCTTCCAAGCCGGCGAATTCACTGGCGATTGTGTGATCGTCGTGCGCTACCAAGGGCCCAAGGCCAACGGCATGCCAGAGCTGCACGCGCTGACCCCTGTCCTGTCGGTGTTACAAGATCGCGGATATCGCGTCGCCCTCGTCACCGACGGCCGTATGTCGGGCGCCTCTGGCAAAGTGCCCTCCGCGATCCATGTCACGCCAGAGGCAATGGATGGCGGCGCAATTGCCAAGATCCGCGATGGCGACATCATCCGACTTGATGCCCTCAGCGGCACATTGGAAAACCTGACCCAAGGTTTCCTAGATCGCCCTGCGGCCCAAGCGGATCTCAGCGATAATCAATTCGGTATTGGTCGTGAACTCTTTGACCTGTTCCGCCAAAACGCCAGCCGCGCCACATTGGGTGCCAGCGCAATACTCAAAGGATAGACTATGACACAGGCTACAGATCAGGCTACAAATCAGGCAACTGACCTTTCCACCCGCGCCCGCGAGCTGTGCCAATTGGCCCCTGTGGTGCCGGTGATCGTGATCGAGGATGCCAATGACGCCATTCCTCTGGCCGAGGCCTTAGTCGCGGGCGGCTTGCCGGTCCTTGAAGTGACACTGCGCACCCCCGCCGCATTGGACGCCATCCGCGCAATGACCCGCGTTAAAGGCGGCCACGTTGGTGCCGGTTCCATCTCAAACGCGCAGAATTTTCATGCCGCCCGCGACGCAGGCGCGACCTTCGGCGTCTCTCCTGGTACGTATCTGCCCATTCTAGATTTGGCCGTCACGCATGATATGCCATTCCTCTCTGGTGTGGCTACTGCCAGCGAAGCCATGACCTTGGCCAATCACGGCTTTACAGTGCAAAAATTCTTTCCTGCGGAAATCAACGGCGGGGCCAAAGCGCTGGGCGCAATTGGCGCACCTTTACCAGACATTCAATTTTGCCCAACCGGCGGCGTGTCCCTCGCGAATGCACCGGATTATCTGCGCCTCAAGAACGTGATCTGTGTCGGCGGTAGCTGGGTGGTGCCAAAGGATGTAATTGCGGCCAAAGATTGGGCCCAAATTGAAACCCTCGCGCGCGAGGCCGCCGCCCTATCGCGGTAACTCGATCTGAACGCGCAAACCGCCGTAACTCTCTGATTTGGTGAGGCGTAGCGTCCCGCCATGCGCCTGCACCACATCCAAGACAATCGCCAATCCAAGCCCCGTGCCCGCCGCATTGTTCAAGGTGCGGGCGCTATTGCCTCGCGCAAAGGGTTGCAGCATTTCCTCGACTTGGCCCTCAGGAATACCTGGGCCATCATCTTCAAAAATCATCCGGACATAAGCCTCTTCGACCACCACAGAACACCACAGCCCATTGGCATAGAGCTGCGCGTTTAAAATGAGATTGTCGATCGCACGGGCCATCGCCAAACGGCGCACAGGCAACTGAGGGATCAGCGCCCCATCCAGATGAACGGTCGCCTCCTGCCCACGCAAGGTAAGCCGCTCTTGCAATAACGCTTGCAAGTCACACTCTTCAACCTGTCCTTTCACGACACCTTTGGCAAATTCCAAGAATTCTTTGAGCAGATTTTCCATATGCTTCAAATCTGAGCGCATCGCCTTGGTATCCACATCGCTGCTGAGCATCGACAGCTCCAAGCGAAGCCGTGTCAGCGGAGTGCGCAGATCATGGGACACGCTCGACAAAAGCAAAGTGCGCTGTTGTACAAATCGCTCAACGCGGCGGCGCATGGCCAAAAATGCAATGCCCGCACGGCGCACTTCATCCGCGCCAGAGGGTTTATAGTCCAAATTTTCACCGCGTCCAAACGCCGTGACGGCCGTCGTCAGGCGGGTGATCGACCTGATTTGATTACGCAGATATAAAAATGCAACGCCTGTGAACACCGTCCCGAACACCAACATATTTACAAACAGCTGATGCACATTTGTGGGCGTGATTGATTTACGCGGTATACGCAAAGTAATAGGTGCGCCTTCGTACAACACCTGTACCACGACGGTGCGTCCGGATGTCACGAAATCTGCACCTTGATAGCCCGACACCTGTGCCCGAAATGTGCGATCGGCCACGATACTGGTATAATCATAAAACCGGCGCGCAGGCGCGAACGGAGGATCCAATTCATCGATGATTGCGATCTCAAACTGTGCGGCGATGACCTGAGGGGATTGCGCCGCAAGGAGGGTCTCAATCACACGCGCACTGGCCAAAGTCAGCTCTGCCGTGACATCTTGGAAATGCCGCTCCACGATGACAACCGTCATGATCCCCTGTAGCAAGACAACTGGGAATGCCAAAATCAACATAGAGCGCGCCAACAATCCAGTCGGCAAAAGACGTTTTATCCGATAGAACACATATATCCCCTTTCCAAAAAGGCCTCAGATGCGTGATCCCGATAGTTCTTTATTACCCAAATCCGTCACAGTTCATAGAGCGAGAAACCCATCGCCCATGACGGGTCTTGGCACAAATTGCTATGTCTTTCACGGCGAGCAAACGTTGATTCTTGATCCTGGCCCCGCGGATACCGATTTTTTGCATCACCTACGAGATCAAATCCATACCCCCGTGGGCGCGATTTTGATATCGCATGCGCATCTCGATCATAGCGGCAATGCTAGGCGCGCGCAGGATATGTTTGACGCCCCGATCTGGGCGTTCGGCGATGCGATGTCCGGCCGAGATCCCGCTGTTTGCGCCCTTGCGATCAACCTGCCCGAGGGCTACGGGGTCGATCAAAATTTCAAGCCAGATCAAACTCTCTGCCATGGAGATCGCCTCTCGACGGGCCACAATACGCTCACGGTGCATCACATTCCTGGCCACATGGGAAACCATATTTGTGTGGATCTGGATGGTGAGTTTTTCACCGGCGATCATATCCTAGAATGGACAACAACGATGATTGCGCCGCCAGAAGGCAGCCTTGATGATTTTCTATCGTCCTGCAAACATCTTTTGACATGTAAGCCTAAACGCCTCTGGCCCGCGCACGGCCCGCAAATCGATGCGCCCACTGCGCGTATCACGCAAATCATGCAGCATCGTCAGACACGGCATGCGCAAATCATCCAAGCCGCGCAGGCCGGCGCCACGAATCTCACCGATTTGCGCCAACGCCTCTATCCCGATCTTTCGCCGACATTACACATGGCCGCGGATGCATCTGTGATGTCACATCTCATCTCATTGCATCGCGATAATAAGATTGAATTTCAGGGACTTGGAACGCAAACGTTAGAAATTTCCTGGATTTCATAAAATTTTTTTAAATTTCTGCAACTCTCCACTGGACGCGCCGAAACCACATTGCTATAGACCGCTACACACAGTGTTCCGGCGTAGCTCAGCGGTAGAGCAGTTGACTGTTAATCAATTGGTCGTAGGTTCGATCCCTACCGCCGGAGCCAATTTTACCAACGGCGTCAATGGGTTAAACCATCGGCGCCGTTTGTGTATTGAGCGACCTAAATTTATCAAAGGGTATACGCATTTGACTTAGGAATGCTTACCCCCTGTGTTCCATCACATCGCCGATACTGAGCATCTTATCTTCAAGCAGTTTTTTCATCTGTGAAACCACGTGTTGATAGCTGTGATCGTTATATAGGTTAAACAGCTCCATAGGGTCCTCTAGGCAGTCAAATAACTCCCATTCTTTGTCCTCGCCGCCATCTTTTGTGCCCGGCAGATCAAAGCCTTCATTATACCAATAGATTAATTTGTATCGTTGAGTGCGGATCCCATAATGTGCAAACGCATTATGATCTGGATCTTTGTGCATCCAGTATCGATGATACGCAACTTGCGACCAATCTTCAGGTGTATTTCCTTCGAACAAGGGCCGCAAACTAACCCCCTGCATATAAGATGGAATAACAGATTGCGCATAATCAAGGAATGTCGGCGCAAAATCCACATTACAACAAATATCTTTGTTCACTTGGCCAGGTCTGATTTTTGCCGGATAGCGCACCAAAAACGGCATTTGAAAGGACTCTTCGTAAATAAACCTTTTATCAAACCAGCCATGTTCACCGAGGAAAAAACCTTGGTCTGATGTGTAAATAACCATCGTGTTTTCGGCCAAATTATTGTCATCCAAAAACTGAAGTATCTCGCCAACGCTGTCGTCTATGGATGCTATGGTTGCCAAATACCGCTTTAAATATCGTTGATATTTAAAATTATGAAATTCCTCGGGCGTCTTAAATTGGAATATTTCACCTGTGTGTTTGTCGATAAGTCTTATCTGTGAAACGTCACTCGGATTTGGGATTTTACGTCGATTGCTCTTTGGCGTCGCGCGTTCTCCTATTTCGGCCCCACCTTCTGGCTGAACGAGCCCCAAGTCGTCATAGGTCATATCATCTTTGATCCGCATTTTTGCGGCTGCAGCTGCTTTGGCTCTATTTTTATAGTCGTCATCAAAGGTGTCCGGCAGGGCAATGTCATCTGTTACCAAATCTCTATATTTGGGATTGGGTTCCCACTCGCGATGCGGCGCTTTGTGATGGCACATCAAAAAGAACGGCTTGGACGGATCACGCGATTTTAACCATGTTAAAGATTTGTCCGTGATGATATCCGTTGCATAGCCTTCAACTTCGATATCCTCTCCCATCTCGATGAAGTGAGGGTCAAAATAGTCGCCTTGCCCAGGCAGAACTGACCAAAAATCAAAGCCGGACGGCGCGTGGTCTATCCCTTCACCTAAATGCCATTTTCCAATTATTGCCGTTTGATAGCCATCACTGCGCAGGTGCTTGGCAACGTTCGGCAGGCGATTGTTCATGGGTGTATTAAGGGTCGTCACGCAATTCACATGGTTATACGTCCCTGTTAATATAGCGGCTCGGCTTGGCGTACAGATTGAGTTTGTCACATAGCAATGGTCCAACCGTGCCCCTTCATGCGCTAATCTATCGATATTCGGAGTACTATTGATGCCATGCCCATAGGCACTTATCGCTTTGGAGGCATGGTCATCCGCCATGATAAAGATGATGTTCGGCCGCTCGGTCATAATAAGCCTCTAATTGGCTATCTCAGGTGTGTAACTCTTTCATACCCGCCATCTTGATACACGAGGAGCGCGCAAGCAAGTATGCACCGATCTGTAGCAATGAGAAATATGGATCTACGATCGCCGGTCTTGCCTCGTTGTCAGTGCGCCAAAGCCGCTTTGACAAGTCGAATGTACGTTTGTGTTCCAAGGCAATAGAGGGGCGTCTTTGAGCGCGCGAGTAGATCGTGAAATCCGGCGGTATCTTCGTATGCGAAAACATGATGGGGTCCGCTGCGCGTTTGGGCGTGGGTGTAATTCAAATAGCCCCGCGTGCCAGTGAGGATCACCTCCTCCACGTTTAATCCAAGGTCGCCCTGAAGGACCGATCGCACGCCCGCGCCATCTTTGTCATCAGGTAAGGACATCAGGATCGTCAAATCAGTGTGGTCTTTGAGCGTTTCGAAAAACGACAGATCAAGTGATGGCACTTGCACAGAGCCATCGTAATACACCGCCGTCCCATCGACGGCCCCAACCCCAAAGGACGCAGAGCAGAGCAAGAGATCCTCTTGCGGCGCGGCACGGCGCCCAAGCAAAATCTCGGCAGCAGCAGCGGCCAAATGGGCATCGTCCCGCACCCATTGGGGCAAAGGGACCGTTTCATTAAAATCGGTCGGATTGGCCACCACATACGATCCATTTGGTAGCGCGACACCGTGCTGTGCAGCGGCCTGTGCGACCTGCTCACTGAGGATCACGTGTTTGGATGTGCGAGCAATCGCCAGCTTATTCTCAGCGACTTCGCGCAGGCTGGGGCCGATCTGGGCGACATGCTCTCCCAACACTGAGGTCACAACACTCACCAACGAGGGCACTTGCCCCACTTCGTCAAACTCGGCGCCGCGGCCGCATTCGAGCACCACATAGTCGGCGGCGTGGTCTTTGAAATATTGCAACGCCAGCAGAAGGAACAAGCCCAAAGGCGAGAGGTATTGCGCCCCTTTCAACCGTGCTTTGGCCGCAGCGATAGCGGGTGACAGACGCGCATATAGCTCGAAAAACTCCTCGATGGACGCAGAGGCACCATTCACGCGCATTCGGTCATTATGAGTAATCTCTTCGGGCGAGACAAAGAGCGCAACGCGTGCAGCCGTCGCCTCTTGCACAGCATGGGCAATCATCCGCGATGTCGTGCCTTTGCCTTTACTCCCCGTGATACAAACGGTGCGCGATGGATCTGGCAAGAGATCCAATTCGCGCGCGATATTCAGGATCACTTCGGGGTGCCGCGCCTCGCGATCATGCAGGCCTGAGACCTGCGATTTCACCGCCATGAAGCTGCTGTAGATATCATCTAAGACTGCATTGAATGCGCGGTCGTCTCGGTACATCTCAATCGGCCTAAATCTGGCGCGGCTTAGCCAAGGGCATACCCCGCACCGCGCACTGTGCGCACTGGGTCAGAGCCGCCG
>JBDNBY010000041.1:0-6840 GCA_039767595.1 Paracoccaceae bacterium
CCCTGAACAAGTCAAAGGCATCGCTCAATTGGCGGCAGATCAGCTTAAAGCCCGACTTTAACCCTCTCTCTCCGAGACCACGCCACTTCGGTTGCATGAGAAAAAGCGCATGAGATCTCTCTGGTGCGCTTTTTGCTATTCTTTGAAACATGCTTCATGAGGCTCTCACGTGTCCTAGAGGGCGTCCGTGTCGATTGAGCGTTCAAGCACCGCCTGCAAAGAATTAAAGCGAGAGGGCTTTTTCACAAGGGTTTTGATTTCGTTCGCCCTATCCACCAAGGGTGCGGCAGTGCTAGGCTTGGGGTGGACGGCAGTCTGTGGAATGTAATCGGGTGTCTCGACCAAAGGGACAGGCGATGTCTCGGGCTCTGATGTGTCAGACGCCGCAGCAGCGGATGCTGGTGTGTGATCTGCGGCAACGTCTACGATCGGCGCGTGCGTCTCTTCAATTTCTAATCGTTGATTGACAGTGATGATGGGACTTTCTCATCAGAATACCGTTTCCGTACCATTCTTTGTAACTCCTTTGGTCAATAAATAGTGGCACAGTTCTAGGGGGCCAAGACACTTTCCGATGGCCCACTTTTTGACAATTTCTTTGATCTGACGTGGATCGTTCGTGTGAACGCCGAAGAGAACGGCGTTGAGATGAAATCCCCGGTGGAACCTTGGGTGGATGTCGTTGTCGATTTTGCCAAATTCAAACATGATTGCACATCAATTGTGCTCCATGCTTTGGTAGAAGCGAAAGCCGATTTGTATAAGATGCTCTTTGATGACATCGACCAATGGGGGCAGCGGATGTCAGCGAGTGTCCAAGTCTTTCGGATCATGTGACCGGCGAGATCTTAGGCTAAATTGCGGGATTTGAATAGGTCGTCAAAGGCTCGCAAATCTTTGATCAACTCAGCCATATCGTGGAGCGGGATCATGTTTGGCCCGTCAGATGGCGCGGTGTCTGGGTCTTGGTGTGTTTCGATAAAGAGGCCAGAGACACCCACGGCGCAGGCTGCGCGCGCCAAAACGGGGGCAAATTCGCGCTGTCCTCCTGAAGATGATCCATTGCCACCAGGTTGTTGAACTGAATGCGTTGCGTCAAAAATCACGGGGTATCCAGTGCGCCCCATCGTGGGTAACCCCCGAAAATCCGTGACCAACGCATTATAACCAAAGCTAGTGCCGCGTTCGCATAGCATGATGTTTTCATTGCCAGTTGCGGCGACTTTAGCCGCAACATTTTCCATATCCCAAGGCGCAAGGAATTGCCCCTTTTTGATGTTGATGGTGCGGCCTGTTTCTCCTGCGGCCAAAAGCAAATCCGTCTGGCGGCACAAAAACGCTGGAATTTGCAGAACCTCGCAAACTTCAGCTGCGATCGCGCAATGGGATGTTTCGTGGACATCTGTCAGGACTGGAACTTTAAATTCATTTTTAATGATATCTAAAATGCGAAGGCCTTCGTCGATGCCCATACCGCGTTCTGCTTTGATTGAGGAACGATTGGCTTTGTCGTAGCTGGCTTTGAACACAAAATTTGTTTTTGTTTCCGAGCACGCGCGTGCGATCCCTTCGGCCATCATACGCGCATGATCCAGTGACTCGAGTTGGCAGGGGCCCGTGATCAGGAAGATAGGAGCTTGTCCACCTACTGAGAAGCCATCCAACGCCAAAGAGTTCGCCATTCCATCATTCCTTTACTTTGCACGAGTGCTAATCCGTACGTTAATAACTAAACGCCATATCTATTTTGAAAATGTAAAGCAATACACAGCGCCGCGAGTAAGGCACATACGGCTGCAAAGAGAGGAATCACAAAAATGCTCGAAGAGCTTGGTTTTTGTGGTGGGTAGGCGCTTGAAATTACATCCACAAACGATGAGGAGGAGGCAGATTGCGCTTCGGATGATCATAATGTGTGTAAAAACACGGCTTTCTCGGTGGCGATTGCCTCGAGCCGTTGTTCTAAATCAGCTCGTTTTTTTAGATCAAGAACGTGTCGCTCAACATCTTGATAGAGCTTTTGTTTATGGGCAACAAGTGCCGGATTCCCCCCTCGAATTTTGATCCATTGTTCTGCGTTGTAGGTCCAAATCGATTTTGATGATCTAGGCCTTTTTTGCCATGAGAGCTTCTTCTGATAAAAGGGGGGCATCTTGCGTGTGCTGGGCCAGAGCCTCGGTTAGTTTGGGCTGCTCTGTGTCCAGAGCGTCGATCCGCGAGGATAAAAGCCCCATCGCATTTTGAGTGCGCGAGATATATTGAGCCTCTCGCGAGGCGATAAATTGATCAATAATGTCATTTGTGATCTGCATTGAGAGGCCGCGTATGGGGCGTAAATCTTTGACCTGTGTACCGCTTAGATGAAGCCTCGTGAGCTGTACGATTTCTGGGGGGGAGTGTTGTGATGTCGAGGTCGTTTAAATCTAGCTTGCCTGTCTGTTCCGCCGCCTCTTCCGCGACACGCCTATGAGTAGCCTGAAGTCTCGTCTGACATCTCTATACCTTGCTCGCATAGGGTGAGTGAAGGGGGTCTGGATCACCTGTCTAGGGGCGGTGTGGCCCGCCCCGCGGGGGCAGGCGTGCGTTTGGTTAAACGCTATCTTTGTAGCTGATGGATTTCGCGTCTTGACCGATGCGATCCTTGCGCACCCACAGGCGATTGAGGGCGTTGAGATAGGCCTGCGCTGAGGCGACGACGGTGTCCGCCTCGGCCGATTGGCCCGTGGCAATGTTGCCCTCTTCTTCCATTCGGACCGATACGGTCGCTTGGGCGTCGGTGCCTTCGGTCACGGCGTGCACTTGGTAGAGCTGGAGGCGTGCGTGATGGTCAGTGATCTCTTTGACAGCGTTGAAGGTGGCATCGACGGGTCCATTGCCATAGGCGGTGACCGTGTGATCGGTGCCGTCCACGGCGAGGGTCATGGTCGCCTCTTGCGGGCCCGAGGTGCCGCAGATCACGCGCAGCGATTTGAGGATATAGTGGTCATGAGCCGCATCTTCGCCCGCCTGCATGAGGGCGATGAGATCCTCGTCGAACACCTCTTTTTTGCGGTCGGCGAGATCCTTGAACCGGACAAAGACATCCTTGAGCTGGTTATCGCCCAGCTCGTAGCCCAGATCATTGAGCTTGGCCCGCAGCGCGGCGCGGCCCGAGTGTTTGCCCAAGGGCAGCGAGCTTTCGGCAAGGCCGACATCGGCAGGGCGCATAATCTCGAACGTTTCGGCGTTTTTGAGCATGCCGTCTTGGTGGATGCCGCTTTCGTGGGCGAAGGCGTTTTTGCCGACGATCGCCTTGTTATATTGCACGGCAAAGCCCGACGCATGGGCGACCTTGCGGCTGATCCCGATCAATTTGGTTGTATCGATGCGTGTGTGATAGGGCATGATGTCGTTGCGCACTTTGAGCGCCATGACGACTTCTTCGAGGGCGGTGTTGCCGGCGCGCTCGCCCAGACCATTGATCGTGCATTCGATTTGACGTGCCCCGCCGGCGACTGCGGCCAGTGCATTGGCCGTCGCCATGCCCAGATCATTGTGGCAATGGGTGGCAAAGATCACATCATCGGCGCCTGGCACGGTCTCGATCAGGCGTTTGATCAAATCGGCACTCTCGACAGGGGCGGTGTAGCCGACGGTATCGGGGATGTTGATCGTCGTCGCGCCTGCCTTGATCGCGATTTCAACCACGCGGCACAGGTAATCCCATTCCGTGCGTGTGGCATCCATCGGCGACCATTGCACATCGTCGCATAGATTGCGGGAATGGGTCACTGTCTCGTGAATGCGCTGGGCCATTTCATCCATCGTCAGATTGGGAATGGCGCGGTGCAGGGGTGACGTGCCGATAAAGGTGTGAATGCGCGGGCGCTCGGATTTATTCACGGCCTCGGCACAGCGGTCGATATCCTTGAAATTGGCGCGGGCCAATCCGCAGATGGTGGAATTTTTACTGCGCGCGGCGATGTCGCTGACGGCTTTGAAATCCCCTTCAGATGCAATGGGAAACCCAGCCTCAATGATATCAACGCCCATATTATCGAGCATCTCGGCGATCTCAAGCTTTTCATCAAGGGTCATGGTCGCGCCGGGGGATTGCTCGCCGTCGCGCAAGGTCGTGTCAAAAATAACAACGCGGTTTTGATCTGTTTGTGTCATCATAGAACTCATATTTTGTGAAATGTGCGGCGCGATGGATCATGCTCCTCTGGACGCGTGCGCCAGATATGGCACGTCCAGAGGCATCAAAGCTCTAGGCTAAGGCGCGCGCTGAGCGCTAAATATGAGCCGCGTTGTGTCATGCTGGCCAATATATCCACCAATTTGAGAATGAAAAGAGCAAAAGCGCATTTCATAGATCGACCCAATGCGGCCGTGGTGTGCCGCAGGGTTTTGGCCATGCTATGGCTTTTCGTTCGCCGCCTTTGCCCTAGCTGTTGATCAAACAGGAGGATGCGATGAAAACGGCACTGATCCTTGGCGCCAGCGGTGGCATTGGCGCGGCTTTGTGCGCCGAATATGAGGCACGCGGCTGTGCGGTCACTGGCTTGTCGCGCCGCGACGATGGGTTCGATATCACCGATCCCGTGTCGGTCGAGACGCATTTGACTGCGTTGGACCAACGATACGACTACATCATCTGCGCAACGGGGCAGTTGGCCGGTGCGGGGCATCCGCCTGAAAAATCCCTCAAATCCCTCAGCGCCGAGGCGATGATGGATCAATTTCGGGTCAATGCGATGGGCCCTGCGCTGATCATGCGGCATGTGCCGCAGTTGCTGCCGCGCGACCGCAGCTGTGCGTTTGCCGTTCTCTCGGCGCGTGTTGGATCGATTGGGGACAATCAGTTGGGCGGATGGTATTCCTACCGCGCGGCCAAGGCGGCGGTCAATCAACTGCTGCGCGGCGCGTCGATTGAGCTGCGGCGCTCTCATCCCAAGGCGGTGCTGATGGCCTTGCACCCTGGTACAGTGGACACATCCTTCACTGCGAATTTCAAAGGGCGTGACAAGCTCAGCCCTGCGCAAGCGGCGCAGCATTTGGCAGAGGTGATTGACAGAAAAACGCCCGAGCAATCGGGCCAGTTTTACGATTGGGCCGATACGCAGGTGCCGTGGTGAGCCGCCTCATCGTCATTTTGGGCGACCAATTGAGCCATCAAAACCCTGCATTGCAACAGGCGGCGCCCGATGATGTGATCTTAATGGCCGAACTGCGCACAGAGGCGCGCTACGTGCCGCATCATCCGCAAAAAATCGCGCTGATCTTTTCTGCGATGCGCCACTTTGCCAAAGAGCTGCGCACAGCGGGTCGCACGGTGGCCTACGTCAAATATGATGATCCGGACAACCAGGGCAGCTTTGCAGGTGAAATTGAAAAACATGCCATGGCAGATTCGGCGACTGAAGTGATCGTCACGGAGCCAAGCGAATGGCGTGTGATTGACGAATTGCACGGTCTGACCTTGCCGCTGCGCATAGTGGAAAATACGTTGTTTCTGGCCTCTCATGAGATGTTTGAGACATGGGCACAGGGGCGCAAGGCCCTGCGGATGGAATATTTTTACCGCGACATGCGCCGCCTGACCGGATTATTGATGGACGGCAAAGATCCCGTCGGCGGGGCGTGGAATTTCGACGCTGAAAACCGCAAAGCGCCGCCCAAATCCATCACGCATTCTGGGCCGATTTCGTTCGAAGCGGATGCTGTGACGCAAGAGGTCTTGCAGCTGGTTGAGCGTGAATTTTCATTTCATTTCGGTGACTTGTCGAAGTTCTCCTATGGCGTGACGCGGGATCAAGCGCTGGCCGCTCTGGATCATTTTGTCGAACACGCGTTGCCGTCGTTTGGCGATTTCCAAGATGCGATGTTGGCCGGAGAGCCGTTTTTATATCACGCAGTGATTTCGCCCTATTTGAACATTGGTCTGTTGCATCCTCTCGAGGTCTGCCGCGCCGCTGAGCGCGCCTATTACGACGGGCTTGCGCCGCTCAATGCAGTCGAAGGGTTCATTCGGCAAATCATTGGATGGCGTGAATATGTCCGTGGCATCTATTTCCTCAAAGGGCGGGAGTACACGTCTGGAAACGCGCTGGGGGCCACGCGGGCCTTGCCGGATTTATATTGGGGCCAGCCGACCTTGATGAATTGCCTGTCGCACAGTGTGGCGCAAACCCAAGAGCATGCCTATGCCCATCATATTCAACGGTTGATGGTTTTGGGGAACTTTGCCCTTTTGACAGGGGTGGCCCCGCAGCAGATCCATGAATGGTTTTTAGCCGTTTATATCGATGCCTATGAATGGGTCGAGGCGCCCAATGTCATTGGAATGAGCCAATTCGCCGATGACGGTGTGATCGCGTCAAAGCCCTATGTCAGCTCGGGCGCCTATATCAATCGGATGTCGGATTACTGCAAAGGGTGCAGTTATAAAGTGGCGCAAAAAACGGGCCCCAAGGCATGTCCGTTTAATGTGCTCTATTGGGACTTTTTGCTGCGTCATGAGCAGAAGTTTTCATCCAATCCCCGCATGGGGCAGATGTATCGCACCTGGGCCAAAATGGACGAGGACCGCCGCGCAACGGTTTTGGAGGATGCGCAGCGATTTTTGACGTGTTTGGATCAAGGCGAGTTGGTTTAATTCTCTGCCGGCTCGGTCGGCGTGTTTGGTGCGTCGGACTGTGGCTCAGCGGGCTGTGAAGGGGTGTTCTGTGCCGCCGGTTCGATCAATTCGCCGTTGTCCCAAAGGCCCGCGAATTTAACCCCATCCGCCAAGGTCAAGATACCCTGCCCATGGCGCCGTCCACCACGAAAGGCGCCGCTGTAGATATCACCATTGGCATA
>JBDNBY010000042.1:0-29522 GCA_039767595.1 Paracoccaceae bacterium
CGAGATATAGGAAACATGACGAAACGCCTCGCGTTTGTGCACTTGGCTGATGTGCACTTCGATCACGGGGCCATCGAAAGTGTTGAGCGCATCTAAAATCGCAATCGAGGTATGGGTAAAGGCGCCAGCGTTGATCACGATCCCCGCCCCGTCGTGGCGCGCTTCGTGGATCCAATCGATGATCTGTCCTTCGTGGTTGCTTTGCTCCGCGCGAATGGTGACGCCATCGCTGGCGACGCTTTGGCACAAGGCGGTCACATCCTCTAATGTGCTATGCCCATAAATCTCGGGTTGGCGTTGGCCAAGCAAGTTTAAATTTGGACCATTGAGAACATAGATGCGTTTCATATGCGCGCCTTTCTTGGGTTTGCGCGCATATGATGGGTGATTTCAAGGTGCGATGCAAGCGCCCTCGCGCAAGCGCGCCTGATCATTCGTCCCTGATCCGATCTGTTATTCGGCGGCCTCGGCGTAGTCGCTCAGCGGGGGGCAGGTACAGATCAAATTCCGATCGCCATGAGCATTGTCCACACGGTTCACCGGCGGCCAATATTTATCGACACGGAATTGCCCAGGGAAGCACGCGGCCTCGCGGCTATAGGGGCGCTCCCATTCACCAATGAGATCCTCTACAGTGTGCGGCGCCAATTTCAGCGGGTTCACGTGCGGATCACTCTCGCCGGTCTCAATGGCACGAATTTCTTCGCGAATGGCAAGCATCGCATCGCAAAACCGATCAAGTTCGGCTTGGGTTTCGGACTCCGTCGGCTCGATCATCAACGTGCCCGCGACTGGCCAGCTCATCGTGGGCGCGTGAAAGCCAAAGTCCATCAGACGTTTGGCGACATCGTCCACTGTGATCCCCGCACTCTCGGTAAAGGGGCGTGTATCGACAATACATTCATGCGCCACGCGGCCCTTGGTGCCACGATAGAGGATGGAATAGGCGCCTTTGAGGCGATCTGCCATGTAATTGGCATTTAAAATCGCCACGCGGGTCGCTTGGGTTAGGCCCTCACCGCCCATCATTTGAACATAGGCCCAAGAAATCGGCAAAATCACCGGCGAGCCACAGGGCGCGGCCGAGACGGGGCCCGTATCGCCGCCCGTTTGGGGATGACCTGGCAGATAGGGGGCCAAATGCGCCTTGACGCCAATCGGGCCCATGCCTGGACCGCCGCCGCCATGCGGGATGCAGAACGTTTTGTGCAAATTCAAGTGGCTGACATCGCCGCCCAAATCCCCAGGCCGCGATAGGCCCACCATGGCATTTGTATTGGCCCCGTCAATATACACTTGGCCGCCATTGTTATGGGTAATGGCGCACACGTCTTTGACCTCTTCTTCAAATACACCGTGGGTCGAGGGGTAGGTGATCATCGTGCCGGCCAAAGCATCGCTATATTTCTCGGCCTTGGCGCGGAAATCCTCTAGATCAATGTTGCCATCGTCGTCGCACGCCACGGTC
Source organism: Paracoccaceae bacterium (assembly GCA_039767595.1). Taxonomy (GTDB): domain Bacteria; phylum Pseudomonadota; class Alphaproteobacteria; order Rhodobacterales; family Rhodobacteraceae; genus JBDNBY01. Next base: position 1,469 of record JBDNBY010000042.1, read on the forward strand.
ACAACTTTCCATCCGACCATCTGCGCGCTGGCGGGGTTGGTGCCATGGGCATTGGTTGGAATGAGACAGATGTTGCGATGCCCTTGGCCCTGCGCCTGATGATAGGCGGCGATGGTCAAGAGCCCTGCGTATTCGCCTTGGGCGCCAGAGTTTGGCTGCATCGACATTGCGTCATAGCCCGTGATCGTGCAGAGTTTGGCGCTCAGATCCTCGATCATCGTGCTGTAGCCTTGGGTCTGATCGGCGGGGGCAAAGGGATGCACATTGGCAAACTCGTCCCACGACACAGGCATCATTTCGGCCGCTGAATTTAGCTTCATCGTGCAGCTGCCCAGAGGGATCATCGCCCGATCCAGCGCAAGGTCGCGATCGGACAGACGGCGCATGTAGCGCATCATCTCTGTCTCAGCGCGGTTCATATGAAAGACGTCATGCTCTAAATAGGCGCTTGTGCGGTGCAGCGCTTCGGGCACGCGGTACTCAGGGGTTAGATCCTCGTCATTGCGCGTGATGCCAAAGGCGGCCCATACCCGCTCGATGATGCCGCGGCGCACGGTTTCATCCACAGTGATCCCGATCTGCGTCGTGCCGACGGGGCGCAAGTTGATCCCGTTGTCCACAGCCGCCGCAAGGATCGCGCTTTGTTTGCCCCCGACTTCGACAGTGAGCGTGTCAAAAAACGATGTGTGGGTGAGGGCAAACCCCGCCTCTTCGAGGCCCTTGGCGAGGCGCACGGCCTTGCGGTGAATACGCTGAGCAATCGCCTGAAGCCCCTTGGGCCCATGAAAAACAGCATAAAAAGATGCAATGACAGCCAGCAGAGCTTGGGCCGTGCAGACATTCGATGTCGCCTTTTCACGGCGAATATGTTGCTCGCGTGTTTGCAATGACAGGCGATAGGCTTTGTTACCATGGCTATCAATCGAGACGCCAACAATCCGGCCGGGCATCGCGCGTTTATGCGCATCCTTGCAGGCCATATAGGCCGCGTGTGGGCCCCCAAAGCCCAGCGGCACGCCAAAGCGTTGCGTGCTGCCAATGGCGATATCGGCGCCCATCGCGCCCGGCTCTTTGAGCAATGTCAAAGACATCGGATCGGCGGCGACGATGCCGATGGCTTTGGCTGCGTGCAATGCGGTGATGTGATCTGTATAATCACATAGGCCGCCATGAGTACCTGGATATTGAAAGAGCGCGCCAAACACTGTGCTCAGATCATGGGTCATCGGATCGCCGACAATCACCTCGATGCCCAAGGGGGCGGCGCGTGTGTGCACAACGGCGATGTTTTGTGGGTGACAGTTTTCATCGACAAAAAAGGTCTTGGATTTTGACTTGGCCACGCGCAGCGCCATGGTCATCGCCTCGGCGCAGGCGGTCGCCTCGTCCAAGAGCGAGGCATTGGCCACTTCGAGGCCGGTCAGATCGCAAATCATCGTTTGATAATTCAAGAGCGCCTCAAGGCGGCCTTGGGAAATCTCGGGCTGATAGGGCGTGTAGGCCGTGTACCACGCAGGGTTTTCAAACACATTGCGCTGGATCGCAGGGGGCATCACCGTGCCGTGATAGCCTTGGCCAATCAGGCTCACAACGGGGGTGTTTTGCTGGGCCACTTTTTTCATCCGATAGAGCATCTCTTGTTCGGACATAGGCTTGCCAAAATCCAAGGGGGTCTCTTGGCGAATGTGGGCCGGTATTGTTTCATCAATAAGCGCATCCAAAGAGGGCGCGCCGATCACACGGAGCATATCTTCCATCTCGTGCGGAGAGGGGCCGATATGACGGCGGTTGGCGAAATCATAGGGTAGATAATCTGTCGGTGTGAACGGCATTGCGGAACCTCTTAGATAAAGTCTTTGTACTCAGCTTCGGACATGAAATCGTCCATTTGGCTTGGATCGGCGGGTTTCATTTTGAAAAACCATGCGCCTTCCATCGGGTCATCATTGACCATGCCGGGGGTGTCGGTGAGGGCTTCGTTGATTTCAACGATCTCGCCATCAATGGGGGCTAGGATATCTGACGCGGCCTTGACGCTTTCGATCACGGCGCAATCGTCGCCTTTGGCCACAGTGTCACCGACCTCGGGCAAATCGACGAAGACAACATCGCCCAACTGTGCACTGGCGTGTTCTGTGATGCCGACAATCACGATATCGCCATCTGGACGGAGCCATTCGTGTTCTTCTGTAAATTTCATTTGGGGTCTCCCTTTCTTGATATGGATTAACGTTTGAAACTGGCTGGGACAAAGGGCAGGGCCGTGATGGTCACGGGCGCCCATTTGCCGCGCAAGAGTGCATAAAGCTCGGTGCCCACGTGGCGATGCGCGCTGTCAACGAGGGCCATCGAAATGGGCCCCTCAACGGTGGGGCCAAAGCCGCCCGAGGTCACCGTGCCGATATGCGTGGCCTCATCTTGCGCGGCGTAGATCTGTGTCCCGTCGCGCAGCGGGGCGCGGCCATGGGGGCGCAGGCCGACGCGGGTGCGCGGCGCGCCATGGGCAATCTCGTCAAGAATGCGCGCGTCACCGGCGAAACCGCCATCGGCGCGGCGCGATTTGGAAATGGCCCATGTTAGACCCGCTTCGATCGGGGAAATCTGCGGCGAGAGTTCGTGACCATAAAGGCACAGCCCCGCCTCAAGGCGCAAACTATCACGCGCGCCAAGGCCGATCCACTGCGTGCTTTTGTGATCCAAAAGAGCCTGCGCCACGTCGCAAGCGACCGCATGGGGTATTGAAATTTCAAACCCGTCCATTCCAGTGTAGCCAGAGCGTGTGACAAAGAGGGTCTGGCCCTCAAACGCGAGCTCGCGATAATCCATAAACCGCATCTCGCGCACGTGCGGCACCAGTGTGGCGAGGACCTCTTCGGCCTCAGGACCTTGGAGCGCTAATAACGCGCGATCTGTGACTTCGTGCACCTGTACGTCGCCGCTTAGGTTTTCGGTGAGATGCGCAATATCGGCCGCTTTGCATGCGGCATTGACGACCATAAAGATATGCTCGCCCGTGTTGGCAAACATCAAATCATCGCGCACGCCGCCTTGATCATTGGTCAAGAGGCCATAGCGTTGCCGCCCCGCGGCTAGACCTGCCACATCAACCGGCATGAGCCGCTCTAGCGCCTGCTCCGCGTCTGGGCCAGACAGGATCACTTGACCCATATGCGAGACATCAAAAAGCCCGGCGCGTGCCCGCGTATGTTGATGCTCTTTTAGGACACCCAGCGGATAGGACACAGGCATATCATAGCCTGCAAAGGGCACCATTTTGGCACCAGCGGCAGTGTGCATCGCATGAAAGGGTGTTTTTAAATCGTCAGTCGTCATTTTTGGCCTCGTGTCCGCGCAGCTATAGATTAGCTGCACACAAAGCCCCCTCTGTCCTGACGCCTGAGATCATTATCCCGTCGGCGGATCCATAGTGGATCACTCTCCAGAGTGTTATTGCGATGGGTCCGTTCGCCTGAGAGTTTCCGGGGCGGTTGCTCCTTCGGCACGGCTATAACGGCCGTTCTCCCACATCACGTATCGGGTATAGAGTACAGTTTTACGTAGTGTAAAGACAAAATGTCGGAGCTGGGAAATTTTATGTCGTTTAATTGGGTTATCCGCGATTTGCGACACTTATTATGCGGCGCTTGGTTGCCAAGAGGCGCGATCCCGCTAAGGTTTGGCCAAATTGAATGAGTCGCACTTTGGGAGGTCACCATGCTACAGTTAAAAGATCCGTCACTTTTGGAAACACGTGCGTATATCAACGGCGCGTGGGTTGAGGCCAGTGATCACTATGTGGTGACAAACCCCGCCACGGGCGAAGAGATTGCCAAAGTGGCCGACATGCCGCGCAGTGCCTTGGTTGCCGCGATTGACGCCGCCCACGACGCCAAAGCCGCGTGGGCCGCCAAAACCGCAAAAGAGCGCGCGGTCCTGATGCGCAAACTCTTTGATATGATGAAAGACAATGCCGACGATCTGGCGCAGATTGTGACGGCTGAAATGGGCAAGCCCCTTGGCGAAGCCAAAGGCGAGATTGCCTATGGCGCCTCATTCATCGAGTGGTTTGGCGAAGAGGCCAAGCGCGTGTACGGCGATGTGATCCCAGGCCATCAGGCAGACAAACGGATCGTTGTGATCAAACAGCCTATCGGCGTTGTCGGATCGATCACGCCGTGGAATTTTCCCAATGCGATGATTGCGCGCAAAATGGGGCCGGCGCTGGCGGTTGGCTGTACCTTTGTGGCGCGCCCATCTGAATTTACGCCCCTGTCTGCCTTGGCGATGGCGGTGTTGTGTGACCGCGTGGGCATTCCTGCGGGTGTCTTTAACGTTGTGCCGTCCTTGGATGCCGCAGGCGCCGGCGAGGAGCTGTGCGGCAATCCCAAAGTGGCCAAGATCACCTTTACCGGATCGACCCGCGTGGGACGGATTTTGATGCGCCAAGCAGCGGATCAAATTAAGAAAGTCTCACTCGAACTGGGCGGGAACGCCCCGTTCATTGTGTTTGACGATGCCGATATTGATGCCGCCGTCGAGGGGGCGATGATCGCCAAATATCGCAACAATGGACAGACCTGCGTCTGTGCCAATCGCATTTATGTGCAGTCTGGTGTGTACGAGGAATTCGCCGAAAAGCTTGCCAAGGCCAGCCAATCCTTGGTCATTGGGAACGGTATTGATGCGGGCGTGACCACGGGCCCGCTGATCAACGAGGCGGCGCTGGCCAAAGTTGAGGCGCATGTCAACGACGCGATTGCCAAAGGGGCGACGGCCAAAACGGGTGGCAAGCGTTCCAATTTGGGCGCCACGTTTTACGAGCCCACGGTCCTGACGGATGTGACGCGCGAGATGAAATTCAACACAGAGGAAACCTTTGGCCCCGTCGCGCCCTTGTTCAAATTTGACGCCGAGGCCGATGTGATTGCCTTGGCCAATGATACAGAGTTTGGCCTGTCTTCTTATTTCTATGCTCGGGACATGGCGCGCGTGTGGCGCGTGGCCGAGGCGCTAGAAAGTGGGATCGTTGGGATCAACACAGGGATTATCTCGACCGAAGTGGCACCCTTTGGCGGGATGAAGCAATCGGGCCTAGGCCGCGAGGGATCAAAATACGGTATCGAAGATTTCTTGGAAATCAAATACCTGTGTATGGCTGGAGTTGAGTGAGGAGCCTTTAGGTCAATCTTGAACCTTATGAGAAAAGCTGTAGGGTTTTGGGAATCGATGTTGGGGGAACGAAAACAGTGTGCGCGCAGGTGATTGAAATTCGGGATTTGCATAAATCCTATGGCGATCTTGAAGTGCTCAAAGGCGTGGATATCACTGCGGCGCGCGGGGATGTCGTGTCTTTGATCGGCTCGTCGGGATCGGGGAAATCGACGCTGCTGCGCTGTTGTAATTTGCTCGAACTCTCGAGCCAAGGCGACATTGTGTTCAAAGGCGATCCCGTGCGGTGGAAACCCAGCAAATCAGGCCGCGTGCCCGCCGATGCACAGCAATTGAAAACCATGCGCACCCACCTTGCCATGGTGTTTCAGCAATTTAACCTTTGGGCGCACATGAGCGTGCTGCAAAACGTGATGGAGGCCCCGATCCAAGTGCAAAAGCGCGATCGGGCCGAAGTGGAACAAAAGGCGCGGGCCTATTTGGACAAAGTCGGGCTGGCCGATAAGGCGGATCAATATCCCGCGCAGCTCTCGGGCGGGCAACAACAGCGTGTGGCGATTGCCCGTGCCTTGTGCATGGAGCCAGAGGTGCTTCTTTTTGATGAGCCGACCTCTGCGCTTGACCCCGAGCTGGAGCAAGAGGTGATCCGCGTGATCCAAGACCTTGCCAAAGAGGGGCGCACGATGATTATCGTCACCCATGACATGAATTTGGCGCGCGACGTGTCGGATCACGTGGTGTTTTTACATCACGGCAAAATCGAAGAACACGGCCCGCCCGATACGCTGTTCACCGCGCCGAAATCCGAGCGACTGCAACAGTTTCTATCCAATATAACACTATAACCCCGTTCATAAGGAGATCACCATGAACAAAATTATGACATCTGTTTTGGCCCTTGGCCTAAGTGCAGGCACGGCCTTTGCGGCGGCCCATGACGTTGTGCGTTTGGGCACCGAGGGCGCCTACGCTCCGTATAACTTTATCAACGATGCCGGCGAAATTGACGGCTTTGAGCGCGAGCTGGGCGATGAGCTGTGCCAGCGCGCTGAGCTGACCTGTGAGTGGGTCACAAACGATTGGGATAGCATCATTCCAAACCTGATTTCGGGCAACTACGATGCGATTATTGCCGGCATGTCCGTCACGGATGAGCGCAAAGAAAAGATCGACTTCACAGCCGAATACACTTTGCCAAGCCCATCGTCCTTTGCCGCAGCAAGCGCGGATGTCGATGTGACCGCGGGTGCCGTGGCCGCACAGGTCAACACGATCCAAGCGTCGTACTTGGTTGAAAATGGCATTCAGCTGTTGGAATTCGCAACTCCTGAGGAAACAATCGCTGCCGTGCGCAATGGCGAAGCGGATGCCGTTTTGTCCGACAAAGACTTTCTCGAGGCGATCGTTGCCGAGGACGCGGAGCTCAGCTTTGCAGGCGATGATGTGTATATCGGCGGTGGCATCGGAATGGGTGTGCGCAAATCAGACACCGAGCTGCGCGACAAATTCTCAGCCGCGATTGAGTCTATGAAAGCGGATGGATCCTTGAATGCACTGATCACCAAGTGGTTGCCGGGTTCAGGCACATTCTAAATTAACGATGTACGTTCTATGAGCCGCGCGATCCCTGCGCGGCTCATTTTTTGATGGGGTGGGCGGATCCATTTTCGAGTATTGTGTAAATCCAGATAGTCTGAGCACGTTCAAATGGCTGTCGTGTTATATGACAACGCCAAAGCATGCGCAGCTCTATTGGTCGTTTCTGACGGTGTTTGCCCTATTGGCCTGCACGGTGCCGGTGACCATGGCCTTTGGGTTTTTGGCGGCGCTGGGCGCGCGGGCCAAGGGGCTGTTGCCACGTTGGTTGGGACAGGGCTATATCGCGATTGTGCGCGGCGTGCCCGATATTGCCTATTTCCTCTTTTTTATCATTGCGCTCGATCAGCTGATTGAAATTGTCCGCCACGAAGTCAAATGCCCCGGATGGACCGAGGCGATCTGGCAGGGCGATGATTTCGTCGTCTGCCCGCAGGCTAAGATGCCGCTTAATTCCGCCGACGCCTGGGTGCATGACGCCTATTCCTTTGCCTTGGCGGTGCTGACGTTTTCCATCGTCTTTGGCGCCTTTGCGGCCAATACGCTCTATGGTGCGATGCGGGCCGTGCCCAAATCCCAAATCGAAGCGGCCCAAGCCTATGGGATGAGCGAGGCGCAAATCTTTCGCCGGATCATTCAGCCTCAGATGTGGGTCTATGCCCTGCCGGGACTGTCGAATTTATGGATGATTATGATCAAGGCGACGCCGTTGCTCTTTCTACTTGGGATCGAGGATATTGTGTACTGGGCGCGCGAGTTGGGCGGCACGGCCAACCCACGGTTCACGGCCTATCCACATGGGGATTGGCGGATTTATTATTTTGGCTTTTTGTTGGTGTTCTACATTGGGTTTACGATGCTCTCTGAGCGGTTCTTTAACCGTTTGATGCGCAAAGTGACCCGTGGCCAAGCCACCGCAGGGCGCGACGGGCGTGTTGGAGGGTTTTTATGAGCTGTCTTCAAACCATCCAAGATTATGCCCTACGCTCAATTGGTATGGGCGAGCGGCTATTGCCGCGTGCGGATATCACTTTGTGCGAGCAGTTTACGCTGATCGGGTCGGGCATGATTTGGAATGTCTATTACGGCGTGCTTGCGCTGAGCCTTGGGTTTTTCTTGGCAGTGCTGATTGCCGTGGGCAAAACCGTGGACAACCCTGTGCTGCGCGGCGCATCGAATGGGTTTGTGATGGTGTTCCGATCCTCGCCGTTGTTTATTCAGTTTTTCTTTGGCTATTTGCTCTTTTTAGAGGTGAAGCAGATCTACCCGATGCTGCAACCGTTGACGGCGGCAGCCATTGGGGCGTTGATCGTCCTATTCCTCAATACGGCGGCCTACACAGCCGAGATTTTCTATGGCGCGTTAAAGTCCATTCCGCGCGGCGATATCGAGGCAGCCGATGCCTATGGCATGAGCGGGTTTTCCAAGTTTCGCCGGATCGTCTTTCCGACAATGCTGCGTTTGGCATGGCCGTCTTATACCAATGAGGCGATCTTTTTGCTGCATGGGACGACTTTGGTGTTTTTCTCAGGCTTTCCCGTGCGCGGGCAGCGCGGCGATGCGCTCTATTACGCGAGCTATTTTGCCGATAAGACCTTTAATCCCTTTGTGCCCTATCCCATCATGGCGATGTACTATGTGATGTTAGTGCTGATTGTGATCGCGGTCATGGGCCGTATTGGGCGCCGGCTGAGCGCCCATGTGCCGTCAAATCAATAGCGCTCGCGGCGGGCGCGGCGGATGTTAGGGGCGGCCACTTCGCGCCATGTGCCCAGTTTGAGATCCTCAAGACTATAGGCCCCAATGGCATAGCGAATAAGCCGCAGCGTCGGCAGGCCCACCGCCGCCGTCATCCGCCGCACTTGGCGGTTTTTGCCCTCGGTGATGGTCAGGGAAATCCAACTATCGGGCACATTTTTCCGCTCTCGAATGGGCGGAGTGCGGGCCCAGAGCCACGGCGGCGCATCGCAGCGTTTGACACTGGCCGGGGCCGTCGTGCCATCCTTGAGATCAACCCCTATGCGCAGCTGTGTCAATTGCGCGTCGCTCGGTGTGCCCTCGACCTGAGCGTAATATGTCTTGGGCATTTTAAACTTTGGATCGGACAGACGCGCCTGCAATTGCCCATCATCGGTCAACAGCAACAGCCCCTCGCTATCGCGATCAAGGCGCCCAGCGGCATAGACATTCTGAACGTCGATATATTTGGCCAATGTCTCGCGCCCCGCAGCTTCGGCATCTTTGTCCGTAAACTGCGAGAGCACATTAAAAGGTTTGTTAAACGCAATCAGCATCAGCCTAGCAAGCTCGCCACAGGGGCCACCACGCCGGTATCGATATTGCGGCGATTGAGTTGGCGGGCATTCATCCGCTTGAGCGTTGCGGGATGATCCGCCTCCAAAACGCCCGCCCGCACCAACAAGGCGGCAATCGCGCATTCACTGCCGCGTGTGGCTCCATCTTCGATTTTTAGGGCAATGCCCCATTTCTTTTCGGGAATAATCGCAACAAAGAACCCATCGGCCCCCGTTTTGATTGCAGCGCGGCCGCCCATCGCGCGCATCAATTCGGTGCAGGCCCGTCCTTCGCCCGCGACCAAATCGGGATGGCTGACCATAGCATCCACCAACCGCGCCGCTGATCGCGCGGCCAGATCACTGCGATCTTGGGCCGAGGCATACCATGCCATCGCCCGCGCAATGCCTGTCATTGAGGCGGCATAATTGGGGGCAGAGCATCCATCAATCCCATAGCCTGGCGATGTTTCTTGAGTGAGGGTTTCAAACGCCTCGCGCCCGGCCTGTTGCACAGGGTGATCGACGGCAATATATTCGGCATCCCCGCCCAAATGTGCATTCAATGTGAGGAAACCGGCATGTTTGCCTGAGCAATTATTATGCACTTGGCACGCGCTATCGCCCGAACAGATCATGGCGGTGCGGGCCTCTTTGTCATCTGGGATTTGTGTGCCGCAGCGAAAATCATCATCACTAAGTCCCAGCTCACCGAGCCATGCCGACACGCGGCTTGTGTGAATATGCGCCCCATTGTGCGAGGCGCAGGCCAGCGCCAGCTCCTCTTTGGTCAGGCCATAGGCATCGGCGGCCCCCGAGGTCAGCAGTGGCAGCGCTTGGATCATTTTTGACGACGAGCGCGGCAAAACCACTTTATCCGCATCGCCCCATGCCTCAACAATTTGACCGCTGTCATCGACAATGACGGCATGCCCGCGATGGACGCATTCCAAAAATTCACCGCGCCAAACTTCTGTTAGAATTTCCGCATCCCGTGTCATTTTCTCTCCTTAGCGAGTTTTTGCCAATTGCCTCTTCGCCATTACACATTTTTCGGCTATTATGCCAATCATAAGAACGCAAAATGCGTCAAGCCATGCCATCGGGCACCGCTAAGAGCAAATAAAATTGAGGAGGCAGTCATGCGCAAGAGTCTGGGGATGATCATCTGTGCAGTTACGATGTTAGGCGGATCCGCCTACGCCCAACAGGTCACCAAAGTGGCCGAGCATGAAAAATGGGGCGTCTACGTGAATGAAAATCCGCGCTACTGCTATGCGGCGTCTCGGCCTGAGGAAACAGTCAACCGCCGCGGCGGCCGTGTTGTCTCGGTCACGCGCGGCGAAATTTTGATGTATGTGACCTATCGTCCCGATCAAGAGGTCAAGGGTCAAGTGACTTTTACGGGCGGCTATCCCTTTGATCGCAATCGCTCGATCAAACTCGATATCGATGGAGCAGAGCATACGATGTACCCCTCGGGTGAATGGGCATGGTTCGAACCCGGCAAAGACGCCGATATGGTTGCACAGTTGAAAAAAGGCGGCAAAGCTACAGTCGTCGGCACCTCCACACGCGGGACCGAGACGACGGATAAGTTTTCATTGATCGGCTTTACGGCTGCGGTCGAAGATGCGGCTAAGCGCTGCGGCCAATAGCGAGATTTACAGATACGGGATCTGTGCGCCCCCCCATCCAAGGGCCGCGCAGATCACCAATGTCATGACAATCGCGCTGGGCCGTAGGGCCAACAGAGTCACAGCCACGCCGATCATCACGATGCTCCATGGATCGACTGTTGCCATCTGCGGCACCGTCAGGGTCATCGGGCCAATGTGATAGGGTGTCAGCCCCTCGAACATCACGCGCAGACCAAACCACACCGACAAATTGATCATCACGCCGACCACAGCTGCCAAAATCCCGCGCAACGCGGCGCGTAGGCGTGGGGATTGATCCAACCTCTCGATATAGGGCGCGCCCAAGAATACCCATAGGAAGCAGGGTACAAAAGTCGCCCAAAGGGTGACACAGCCCGCGATCAGCCCAGTTGTTATGGACCCTACGCTTAGCCCTGCCAAGGTGCCAATAAACTGCGTCACAAGGATCAGTGGCCCCGGCGTCGTCTCGGCCAGCCCCAAGGCATTGAGCATATCCTCGGCCGAGACCCAGCTATGCGTCTCAACCGCCGCTTGGGTCATATAGGCCAGCCCTGCATAGGCGCCGCCAAAACTCACCACCGCGAGTTTTGAAAAATAAAGGCTCAGCTGCCCATAGACCGGTGTTCCACCAAATAGGGAAATCAGCACCAGCGGCACCGCCCAAAGACTGCCCCACAAGAGCGCGTCAAACAGGCTTTGGCGCCACTGGATCGTCGGGGCGACGCGATCCGCTTGATCCGCCTGTGAGGGGCGCCCAGAGAGGAGATAGCCCGCGACCCCAGCGCTGAGGATAACCAATGGGAACGGCGCGTTGAAAAAGAACAATCCGATAAAGCTGAGGGTCGCGAGTGCGATCGCTGTCAGGCTCGTCAAGTTGCGCCGCGCCATGGTGCGCAGGGCATGAATGACAATCCCCAAAACGGCCGCATTGATCCCAGAAAAGAGCGCACTGCCCTGCGCTGTGTGCCCGTATTCAAAATAAAGAAGCGCCAGCGCAAAAATAACCATCGCACCGGGCATGATAAACAGCATACCGGCCAACAGCCCACCCCACACACCGCGCAAGCGCCATCCCACATATGTCGCCACTTGCATCGCCTCGGGACCGGGCAAGAGCATGCAAAACGAGAGCGCATTGAGAAACCGCGCCTCGCTGAGCCATTTCTCATCATCGACGATAACGCGGTGCATCAATGCAATTTGCGCCGCAGGGCCGCCAAAGGACATCAGACCAATCTTCCCCCACACGGCCCAAAGGCGCCGCCACGATGGGGGGGAGGTGTGATCGGTCATTGCACTATCTTCTTATGTCATCTGCGTTATGTGTTAGCACAGGATATATGACAGGCAGATGATGGCGTCACTCTTAGATTGATTTTTTCGTAAGACCCGTGATAGAGCAGCCTTCGCACCCAAAGGATACCGCCCATGTCATCGCCCCTGTCCCAATCTGATCCCATCGCACCCGATTACCTGACCGTGCCGCGCAAGCGTCCCGAGGGCAAGAACCTTGTCGGCATGACGCGTGATGCGATGCGCCAAGCCTTTATCGAGATGGGCACACCTGAGAAACAGGCGAAAATGCGCGTGGGTCAAGTGTGGCAATGGATCTATCAAAAAGGCGTGCGCGATTTTGATGTGATGAGCAATTTGGCCAAAGAGTATCGGGCCAAGCTCAAGGAAAACTTCACCATCGACGTGCCAGAGGTCGTGTCAAAACATGTCTCATCGGACGGGACGCGCAAATATCTGATGCGCATTGCTGGTGGGCACGAAGTCGAGACGGTCTATATCCCCGAAGAGGATCGCGGCACGCTATGTGTTTCGTCGCAAGTGGGCTGCACGTTGACATGCTCGTTTTGCCATACGGGCACACAAAAACTCGTGCGCAATCTCACAGCCGGTGAGATCATCGGTCAGCTGATGGTTTGCCGTGACGATTTGGGCGAATGGCCCGAAATCGGCCGCGCGCCCAAGGATGAGACACGGCTTTTGTCGAATATCGTGCTTATGGGCATGGGGGAGCCGCTTTATAATTTTGACAATGTGCGCGATGCGATGAAAATCGCCATGGATCCCGAGGGGGTCTCGCTGTCGCGGCGTCGGATCACGCTGTCGACCTCTGGCGTGGTGCCGCAAATTGCCAAAACAGCCGAGGAAATCGGATGCCTTTTGGCGATTTCATTCCACGCCACCACAGATGAGGTGCGCGACCAACTCGTGCCAGTGAATAAAAAATGGAACCTTGAAGCGCTCTTGCAATCGCTGCGCGATTATCCGCGCCTCTCTAATTCTGAACGGATTACATTTGAATATGTGATGCTCAAAGGGGTCAATGATAGCGACGAAGACGCGCATCGTTTGATCAAATTGATCGAAGGCATTCCTGCGAAAATCAATTTGATCCCCTTTAACGAATGGCCCGGCGCCCCCTATGAGCGTAGTTCAAACAACCGCATTCACCGTTTTGCCGATATCATCTACAAAGCCGGCTACGCCTCGCCCATTCGCACGCCGCGCGGCGAGGATATCATGGCCGCCTGTGGCCAGTTGAAATCCGAGACGGAGCGTGCGCGTAAATCGTCCAAACAAATCGCCGCTGAGGCGGGGCTCTAGATGTTTGCCTATGATCTGCTGCATTGGTCGTCGTTTTTTGGGGCGGCGATTTTATTAGTGCTCTCACCGGGGCCAGATCATATTTTCGTCCTGAGCACCGCTTTGAAACAAGGGCGCCGTGCGGGCTATGCGGCGCTGGCGGGGATTGTAACGGGGCTGATGATGCATACGGGGGCCGTGGCCTTTGGTCTGGCCGCTTTGATCGCGGCCTCGCCCGAGGCGTTTCAAGCGCTCAAATTACTCGGCGGTCTTTATCTGGTGTATTTGGGGATCAAGGCCCTGCGCTCCATGGGGATTGATCTGAGCGAGATGGCGCAGCCGCCTCAACACGTGCGCAAGACCTATGCGCAGGGGTTGGGGATCAACATCCTTAATCCCAAAATCGCGATCTTTTTCCTCGCGTTTTTGCCGCAGTTTGTTGTGATTGACGCCGGTCCCGCATGGGCACAGCTCAGCGTGCACGCCCTCATCATTGTTGCGATGGGCGCGATGTTTCAAATCATGCTCGTCGAAACGGCGGCGCGGCTGACGCCCTATTTGCGCGCGCGCCCTTGGCTCCCTAGATGGATCGACCGCGGTTTTGGCGGTGTGATGATCGCGCTGGGCGGCAAGCTGGCCTTGGGCTAGCGCAGGCAACTATAATTTGTCGACTTGCTGTGGCGGGTGCCATGCGTTGATTGCGGCGACGGCCTCTTCTGCCGTCTCAACAAAAGTGAGCAGGTCGAGGTCTTCGGCCGAAATTGTGCCGTAGCTGGCCAGCACATCCCAATCGATGATCTCATCCCAAAAGGCCTTGCCAAACAGGATTACGGGCACGGGCTGCATCCGCTGCGTTTGGATCAGTGTGAGCGCTTCGAACAGCTCATCCAGCGTGCCAAAGCCGCCCGGAAACACTGTGATCGCCGCCGCGCGTAGCAAAAAGTGCATTTTACGAATTGAGAAATAGTGAAAATTAAAGCTCAGCTCGGGCGTCACATAGGCATTGGGCGCCGTTTCAAAGGGCAACACGATCCCAAGCCCGATAGAGCGGCCACCGGCATCTTGGGCCCCTTTGTTGCCAGCCTCCATCACGCCTGGGCCGCCGCCTGTGACGATCACATTGTCGTGGCCGCCGTCCTTTAGGCTGGCCCGTGTGATCAGTTCGGCGAAATGTCGCGCCTCTTCGTAATAGCTGGCCAGTTCGGCCAGTTTTGGCGTGCGCGCGGTATGGGCGGCCTGCGGCGCAACAATGCGCGCCCCGCCGAACATAACGACTGTGCTATGAACACCCTGCGCATCGAGGATCATCTCTGGTTTGAGCATCTCCAGTTGCAAGCGCACAGGGCGCAAAGCGTCGTGTTGCAAAAACTCAGGATCATCAAAGGATAATCGATAAGAGGGCGCCATCGTTTGCGGCGTCTGCGGGACATGACGGACATGATCGCGGTCGGTCTGCGCATCACTGAGAGGCCGGTGTTTGGAGCTCATGAGACAATCCTTGTTCTGCCGTCGCAGTCATATGCGATCTGTGTGTATTGAGCAATTGTCGAAACCTCTTTGCCCTGATAAGAACAGCGCAACAAATCAGACGAGGAGAGACACAAATGTCCAACGCCGATCTAGAACGCGCAATCGAGGCCGCATGGGAGGCCCGCGATACAATCACCCCAGAAACCACAGGGGAAACACGCGAGGCCATCGAAGATACGCTTGATGCGCTCGATACAGGCAGCTTGCGCGTGGCCGAAAAAATGGAAAGTGGCGATTGGCATGTGAACCAATGGGCTAAGAAAGCTGTGCTTTTGGGCTTTCGGATTAAGAACATGGAATTCCAATCCGGCGGCCCCCAGGGCAGCGGTTGGTGGGACAAAGTCGATAGCAAATTCGCCGGCTGGGATGACGAAGATTGGGCCGGCGCAGGGTTTCGCGCCGTGCCAAACTGTGTTGTGCGCCGCTCGGCCTATATCGCGCCAGGCGTGGTGTTGATGCCGTCCTTTGTGAACCTCGGCGCCTATGTCGATGAGGGCACGATGGTTGATACATGGGCGACTGTTGGATCGTGCGCGCAAATCGGGAAAAATGTGCACCTGTCTGGCGGCGTTGGGATTGGCGGCGTGCTCGAGCCGATGCAAGCCGGCCCGACGATTATCGAAGATAACTGTTTCATCGGTGCCCGCTCTGAAGTGGTCGAAGGCTGCATCGTGCGCGAAGGCTCTGTTCTTGGCATGGGTGTGTTCATCGGCAAATCGACCAAAATCGTTGATCGCGAAACGGGCGACGTGACGTATGGCGAAGTGCCGCCCTATTCCGTGGTTGTTGCAGGGTCCATGCCGTCGAAAAATGGCGTTAACCTCTATTGCGCGGTGATCGTCAAACGCGTCGATGCGCAAACCCGTAGCAAAACAGGCATCAACGAGTTGCTGCGCGATTAATCGTGACAGTTTGAGGCGCATGCAGATGCGCCTCAACCTATTTTATGACACGCCTTATCCTTCATATTTCGCAAAAGTCTTTTGGTGATCCCCTACACTCAGATCATCTTAGGTTATTTGGTATTCTGGAAAGCATGGCAAAGCGCGCCGGCGTTGACTATGAGATTGCCATGCGGCCTAAACAGCTTGAGGCAGGTTTGGCGTTTGACCCCCCATCGACTTTTCATAGTAACGATTTTCACATTGTGGACTACGGGTCGTTGCGCGGTTCGAATATTTTGAATGCCGCGACACATTATATCAAGCCGTTTTGGCAGATTGACCCGATGGGCGTGCGTGCCTTTAGCTCTATCGCGCAAAAGCAATATGATCCAAATTGGGCTCATATCAATGAGGCACGGCCCTTTTTTCAAAAGATGCGCAAAAAATGGGTAAATGCACGCCTATCGACATATGACCAAGCTCCCAAGTGGGGAGATTTCCCAAAAAACTGCCTGTCGGTGTTTTATCAAGGGGCCTACCCTCGGAGAGTTAAAGCCACAAAGTTCACCGATATCGAAATGCTTGATATCGTGCGACAAGGCGCCGGGGCGCGTACGATCTTAGTAAAGCCCCACCCTCGCGTAACGGATATTCATACAATCTATCAAACATTGCTGCGCGCTGAAGAGGACCCGCGCATTATGATCACGGATGCCAATATTCATAGCATCATTAAGGCGAGTGATGTGACTGTTTCGATAAATTCGACTGTTGCCCTCGAAGGGTTCATGCACAAAACACCTGCGATTTTATTTGGCGACGCAGACTTCCATCATTTTTGCGGGCGCGTCGAAGCAGCTGAGCAGTTCAAGGATGTGCTGGCTGAGGAATTACAAAGAACTCAGGGGTTCCAGCAATATTTCACGTGGTTTTTTGATCACATGGGCTATGATCTATCCGCTCAAGATATAGAGAATCAGCTTTGGCGGCTGTTGGCCGCGCGGGGGTATCCAAAGTCACGATTTTCCAAAGTAAATGGCGACTGACTACATCGTGTCAAGAACCCTACGGGGGCAAAATCTTGGGGCAGATGTGCTACCCCAAGTTCTATTACTCTTCAACAACCCGCACGGCGCCTTTGGCGGCTGAGGTGGTGAGCATGGCATAGGCCTTGAGGGCCGTTGATACTTTGCGTTTGCGTGGTTTGATGGGTTTCCACCCTTCGGCATCGCGTGTGGCGCGGCGCTGTGCCAAGACGGCGTCATCGACGGCCAAGTTGATCGTCCGATTGGGAATGTCGATTTCGATCGTGTCGCCATGTTCGACAAGGCCAATCGCCCCGCCTTCGGCCGCCTCAGGCGAGACATGCCCGATCGACAGGCCCGAAGTGCCGCCAGAGAAACGACCATCGGTCAACAAGGCGCATTTTGCGCCCAAGCCTTTGGATTTCAAATAGGACGTGGGATAGAGCATCTCTTGCATACCCGGGCCGCCGCGCGGACCCTCGTAGCGGATGACGACAACGTCGCCCTCTTTGACTTTGCCCGTGAGGATGTCATTGACTGCGTCGTCTTGGCTTTCGACCACATAGGCGGGGCCGGTGAATTTCAAAATGCTATCGTCCACCCCTGCGGTTTTCACGATGCAGCCATCCTCGGCAATATTGCCCGACAGGACCGCGATCCCCCCATCTTTTGAAAAGGCATGCTCGGCATTGCGGATCACGCCATTTTCACGATCAAGATCCACACTGTCAAAGCGGCGCGATTGGCTAAAGGCCGTTTGCGTCGGAACGCCGCCTGGCGCCGCGCTAAAGAATTTGTGCAGCGCTTCGTCTGATGTGCGCATGACGTCATATTTATCCAGTGCATCGCCCATCGTGGGGCTATGGACGGTATGGGTGTGTTTGTGGATCAGGCCGGCGCGATCCAACTCGCCCAAAATGGCCATGATGCCGCCAGCACGGTGGACATCCTCCATATGCACGTCGGATTTCGCAGGGGCCACTTTACACAGCACCGGCACATTGCGAGACAAGCGGTCAATGTCGTCCATCGTGAAATCAACATCGCCCTCATAGGCCGCGGCCAAAAGGTGCAAGACTGTGTTGGTGGATCCGCCCATGGCGATGTCCAGCGTCATCGCGTTTTCAAAGGCATCGAATGTGGCGATGTTGCGCGGCAACACAGAGGCATCCCCGCCCTCATAATAGCGCTTCGTGATGTCAACGATGCGGCGGCCAGCCTCTAGGAAGAGCTCTTTGCGATCCGCGTGCGTCGCCAATGTCGAACCGTTACCAGGCAGTGAAAGGCCCAAAGCTTCGGTCAAGCAGTTCATTGAATTCGCGGTGAACATGCCCGAGCATGATCCGCATGTGGGGCAGGCGCTGCGCTCAATTGCGGCGACTTCTTCGTCGGAAATTTTGTCGTCCGCCGCGGCGACCATCGCATCAACGAGGTCGAGCGCCTTTTCCTCGCCCTCCCAAATGATTTTACCTGCTTCCATCGGGCCACCCGAGACAAAGACCGCTGGAATATTCAGGCGCATCGCCGCCATCAACATGCCGGGCGTGATTTTGTCGCAGTTGGAAATACACACGATCGCATCGGCGCAATGTGCGTTGGCCATATACTCCACCGAATCGGCGATCACTTCGCGAGAGGGCAGGGAATAGAGCATTCCGTCATGGCCCATCGCGATCCCATCATCCACGGCGATGGTGTTGAACTCTTTGGCAACGCCGCCGGCAGCCTCAACTTCGCGGGCGACCATCTGACCAAGGTCTTTGAGATGCACGTGACCAGGCACAAATTGCGTAAAGGAATTGACGATGGCGATAATAGGCTTGCCAAAGTCGTCATCTTTCATCCCTGTGGCGCGCCATAATCCACGGGCGCCGGCCATGTTACGTCCGTGTGTCGAAGTTCTTGAGCGGTACATCTGCTATCTCCCAAAATTTGCGCCAAAATGGTCGAAAACGGGCGCATTTACAAGAGCTGGATCATCACAACTGTGATGTTTTGCGCCCTCGCGCCGTGTCTGATCGCGGGGGTGGCGGCGCGCGATGGTCTTGGGGGTGCGCATTAGACAAAGATCACCGCCGCGCTGGCGGGGTCATTGCATCTTGCAAGGGGCAGGTGTAGCTAAAGGTGAAGTGAAAACGAGGCGATCATGTCGGATAAAACAACGGGCAAAGCCCCTAAAAAGCAAGCGGTCTACACACTTCTTGTGCAAGTGGGACGCAAAGATGGCGATGGCTTGCCCAAAAAGGCCACGGGCGCGGGGCTTGTGTGCTATGCCTCTGGTGTTGATGAGGCCGAGGCCGTGCGCGAGACCGTTGCGATTTTAAAGCAAGCGGATTTGGCCCCCTTGGATGTCACAGGCTACGGCACGTTGAGCGAGCGTCTCGACGCGGGCCATGAGGTGAACGATGAAGAACAAGAGTTGATGCAGCGCGCCTTGGATGAAAATTCTGTTGTTGTGGCGCAAATGACTCCCTTTTTCGGAGATGAAACTGTCGAGGGCATGATGCAATGACCCGCGCCGTGTTTTTGGACCTTGATGGGACGCTGATGCGCTCTGATCCGGGGATCATCCGCTCTGTCCTGCATGTGTTAGAGCATATGGGCCTCTCCGCTCCGCAAGAGTATCCGACATGGCTGATTGGCCCCACGCTTGATACAAGTTTCGTCAAACTCGGGGTGCCCGAGGCCCGCGTGCCCGAGGCTTTGGATCTCTATTGCGCGCGCTATGACACCGAAGGGTTCAAAGAGGCCGAGGTCTATGACGGGGTGCTCGGGGCGCTTGAGCAGCTCAAGACAGCCGAATACCGCATGGCGCTGGCCACATCCAAGCCGCGGATTGTTGCCACGGACGTCGTTAAGCATTTCGGCATTGCCCCCTATTTGGATCATGTCTTTGGCGCCGAAGTCGAAGGGCATGATACGTCAAAGAAAGAGAATTTATTGGCCAGAGGTCTGGCCGCCTTTGGCATGACCGCTCAGGCCTGCGTGATGGTTGGTGATCGCCTCTATGATGTGGCTGGTGCCAAAGCGCATCAGATGCCGGTAATCGGGGCTGCCTATGGCTATGGCGGTGCGCCCGAGTTGCGCACAGCTGGCGCCGACCGGATTATTGATCACGCGCGCGATTTGCCTGCCACTGTGGCTGAGCTTATTCAAACGTAAGGAACGACCTATGAGTGATTCAGTGATTGACCCAGTTGAGTTGACCGCCGCGCTTGTCCGCTGTCCATCTGTGACCCCGCTTGAGGCGGGGGCGATCACGCTGCTCCAAGAGCTTTTGGCAGGCCATGGGTTTGAGTGTACGCGCGCCGATCGCGGGGGGATCTGTAACCTCATCGCGCGGGTTGGTCCGAAAAATGCGCAGCGCACCTTTGGCTTTAACGGTCATGTGGATGTCGTGCCCATTGGCGATGCCGCTGCATGGAGTGTGGATCCCTTTGGCGCGCAGATCAAAGAGGGTATTTTATATGGGCGCGGGGCGACGGATATGAAATCGGGCGTCGCCGCCTTTGTCGCCGCGGCTGTGGCCCATCGGGATCGTTTGGGTCAAGGGGACGCGATCTTAATCACCATAACTGGCGATGAAGAGGGCGACGCGATTGATGGCACCACTGCGATCTTAGAGAAAATGGCCCAGATGGGCGAAGCGATGGATGTCTGCCTTGTGGGCGAGCCGACATCGCCAAACACGTTGGGCGATATGATGAAGGTCGGGCGGCGCGGCTCTATGACCGCCTATTTCACGGCCAACGGCGTGCAGGGGCATTCGGCCTATCCGCATCGGGCCAAGAATCCAGTGCATGCGATGGCGCAATTGATGGATCGTCTGGCGCGTGCGCAGATCGATCAAGGCACGGATCAATTTGATCCCTCGACCCTCGCCGTGGTCAGCATTGAGACCGGCAATGACGCCAATAATGTCATTCCGGAAACCTGCCGCAGCACGGTGAATATCCGGTTTAATGACGCCCATACATCCGCGGGCCTGACAACATGGCTTGAGAGAGAGGCGGCGCAAGTTGCGGCTGACACTGGCGTGATCTTTGACATGACGGTCAAAGTTTCGGGCGAGAGTTTTGTTACCGAACCTGGCCCATTTTCGGATATGATCGCGGCGGCCGTACGGGCGGAAACGGGCCTTGATCCTGAATTATCGACCTCCGGGGGCACATCGGATGCACGGTTTATTCGCGCCCATTGTCCCGTCGTGGAATTTGGATTGGTCGGCCAATCGATGCACAAAGTCGATGAGCATGTCGCCTTGAGTGATATCAAAGGATTGACGCGTATATACGGCCGCATCTTGGAGCATTATTTCGCGTGACGCATTTGGCGCTGCGTGTTAGGGCAGCCCTATGAATAAATTGCCCACCAAAGCCGACATCCTGCAATGGATCACTGACAATCCCACCCTCAGTGCAAAACGTGACATCGCCAAAGCCTTTGGGATCAAAGGCCAAGCGCGCATTGATCTTAAGGCCATGCTCAAAGAGCTCGAGGCCGAAGGGCATTTGGAAAAGCGCAAGCGCACCTATGCCGACCCAGATCGCTTGCCGCCTGTCTCGGTGGTTCAAGTGCTGCCAGTGACATCGGATGGGGATCAATTCCTCAAGCCCCTTGAGTGGCATGGATCTGGCGCGGCGCCCGTGATTTTGTACCGTGCGCGGCACAATGATCCGGCGCTGGGCGAGGGCGATCGCATTTTAGCCAAGCTGAGCAAAGAGACGGGCGAAGATTACCACTACATCGGCCGATTCATTCGGCGTATTGCGGCGCAGCCGGATCAAATTCTGGGCATTTATCGCACCTCCTCCGAAGGGGGGCGGGTCGTTCCCATCGATAAAAAGTCTGATCGTGAATGGATGGTGCCCGCGGGCGCCGATCACAAAGCGCGCGATGGCGAATTGGTGCGTGCCGAACAAATGGGCCCTGCGCAGCGGATGGGCCTGCCGCGGGCCCGTGTGCTTGAGCGGCTGGGCGATCCAGCGGCGCCCAAAATGGTATCGCTGATTGCGATCCATCAGCACGGGATTCCAGATGCCTTTCCGCAAGATGTCCTGAGTGATGCCGATCGGCACAAACCTGCGGGCCTTGGGGCGCGCACGGATTTGCGGGATCTGCCGCTTGTGACGATTGACCCCTCTGATGCGCGCGATCATGATGATGCGGTTTATGCCCATGCAGATACCGATCCCAAAAACCAAGGCGGGCATGTCGTGTGGGTCGCGATTGCGGATGTGGCCCATTATGTCACATCAGGCAGTGCCCTTGATCGCGAAGCGCGGATGCGCGGCAATTCGAGCTATTTCCCCGATCGCGTTGTGCCCATGTTGCCCGACCGTTTGTCGGGAGATTTATGCTCATTGCACGAAGGGGTGCCGCGGGCCTGTATCGCGGTGCGCATGGTGATTGATGCACAGGGCGAGAAAATCGACCATTCCTTTGTGCGCGGTTTGATGCAATCGCCCGCCTCGCTGCATTACGAAGAGGTGCAGGCGGCGATGGATGGTGCCATTACCGAGCGCACGGCCCCCTTTGTTGAGGATGTGATCAAGCCGCTCTATGCCGCCTATGCCGCGTTGAAATCCGCGCGGGACAGGCGGCAGCCGCTTGACCTCGATCTGCCCGAGCGCAAAGTTATTCTCACGGATGCCGGCACAGTCGATAGTATCCAAGTCAAAGCGCGCCTTGATGCGCATCGCTTGATCGAAGAATGCATGATCCTTGCCAATGTCGCCGCCGCCGAGACGTTGAACGCCAAGAGCCAGCCGCTTTTGTTTCGTGTGCACGAAGAGCCGAACCAAGATAAATTAGACGCACTGCGCGAAGTGGCGCAGGCCTCTGGCTATAATTTGGCCAAGGGGCAGGTTATTCAAACCTCGCATTTGAACCGCTTGCTGCGCGCGGCGCAAAACACGCCCAATGATGAGTTGATCAATATGATGACTCTGCGGTCCATGACGCAGGCTTATTATAGCCCTGAAAACCACGGGCACTTTGGCCTAGCGCTGCGCAATTATGCGCATTTCACGTCGCCCATTCGGCGCTATTCCGATTTGATCGTCCACCGTGCTTTGATCTCGGCCCATGGGTGGGGCGATGATGGCTTGAGTGTTCAGGATATTGAACGCCTGAGCGACACGGCCAAGCAAATCTCGGATACTGAGCGCCGTTCAATGCTGGCCGAGCGGGATACAACGGACCGCTATTTGGCGGCCTATTTGTCGGAAAAAGTCGGCGAAGAGTTCAGCGGCAAAGTCAGCGGCATTGCCAAATTCGGCCTGTTTGTAAAATTAGATGACACGGGCGCCGATGGTATCGTCCCGCTGAGCACATTGGGCAATGAATATTTCAATTTCAACGCCGAAGAGAACACATTACAAGGCTCAAACACGGGCATGGTGATTGCACTGGGCATGCGCGTGACGGTTAAATTGGCCGAGGCTGTCCCAGTCACAGGCGGCATCGCGCTTGAGATCCTCACCCTTGAGGGTAAAAATATGCCCAAAGGTCAGCGCCGCGGCTATGGCCGATTTGCCAAAGGGGGCCGGCCCACCGGCGGTGGCCCCAAACGCAAAGATGCCAAAAGCAAACACAAGCGCCGCGCAACTGAGAGAAAAGTCGAACGCAAGCGCCGCACGTGACGGCGGATTGCCTAGATCAACGGGATCAGGGGCACATCACACGCGGCCAAAGTCACAAGAAGCGTCGTCATCAAAAATAAGCGCATGGATTATGTCCTATGATAGGGGCCACCGGCGAGGATCGTCGCGGCGCGGTACAGTTGTTCGCTCAGCATAAGCCGAACCATCATGTGCGGCCAGACCATTTTGCCAAAGGATATGGAAAAATCCGCCCGCGCGCGCAGCGCTGGATCAATACCGTCCGCGCCGCCAATGATAAACGCCGCCGTATCGGTGCCAGTATCGGCCCAATGTTGTAATTTTTGAGCAAACTCAGGGGAGGTCATGACACTGCCGCGCTCATCTAGCGTGATGATGCGTGCCCCTTGCGGGATCGCTTTGTCCAAAAGGGCGGCCTCTGCGGGCATGCCGCCGCCTTTTTTATCTTCGACTTCGGTGATGCGCGCAGGGCCGAGCCCCAAGGCCCGCCCCGTTTTATCGAACCGCGCCAAATAATTATCAATGAGAGTTTTCTCTGGGCCGCCACGCAGCCGGCCCACGGCGCAGATCGAAATTTTCATGAGGAGCTAGCTCACAGCCGTCCACATTTTTTCGATCTGGTAAAATTCGCGCACTTCTGGGCGGAACAAATGCACGATCACATCCGCCGTGTCGATCAAGACCCAGTCGCCCATTTCTTTGCCTTCAAGCTTGGCGTTGACGCCGAACTCTGCCTTGAGCGTATCGCGCAAAATACCTGCAAGCGCCGAGACTTGGCGCGACGAGCGCCCCGAGGCAACAACCATGTAATCACCAATAGACGTGCGCCCGTGCAGATCAATTTGCACGATCTCTTCGGCTTTGTTGTCAGTGAGGCAAGACAGGATAGCGTCCAAAAGTTCGGCGCTGTTGTAATCAGGTGCACCATGCTCTGGTGTGGCTGATTGAGGTGCGGCAGCTGCCGCTTGTGTCATCGGTGACAGGGTGGGTCTCCTTCCATTTCCCAAATTTCCGAACGTCTCCTCCATAGCATGCATCGCGGTAAATCTCAATAACAGCAAAAGAGTGCTATCGATGGCGATATCTAGGCTTTGGTATCAACGTCGTCTTTGTGCTCAACCCTCCAATAGCTGCATCTGTGCTGCACTGGATGATTGCTTAAGTGCTGCAATAGGCCTATTATGTGCAAATGACGACTCGTATTTGCAATATTTCTGATCGAAAGCGCCTGCCTTGGCGGTTTTATGGTGCGACGCACACTGTGCTTGCGCGTCTGTGATCTATTGCGCGCACCCTCTCGACCTTGGGTCGGGGTGCCTGTAGAAGACTTTCAAAGATCAATCAAACCTGTGGGAGAGGACCGGATATGACCGCCCCTAAAACGCTCTATGATAAAATTTGGGATGCACATGTGGTGCATCAGGATGATGATGGAACATGCCTTTTGTATATCGACCGTCACCTTGTGCACGAAGTGACATCGCCACAGGCCTTCGAAGGGCTGCGAATGGCAGGGCGCACTGTGCGCGCGCCGGATAAAACAATTGCGGTGCCAGATCACAACGTGCCGACGACGCTGGATCGAGCCAAAGGCATTGAGAACGAAGAAAGCCGTATCCAAGTGGACGCGCTGGACAAAAACGCCAAAGACTTTGGCATTCATTATTACCCAGTCTCAGACGTCCGTCAGGGCATTGTGCACATCGTTGGCCCCGAGCAAGGCTGGACTTTGCCTGGCATGACCGTGGTGTGCGGCGATAGCCATACTGCGACGCACGGCGCCTTTGGCTCATTGGCGCATGGTATCGGAACCTCCGAGGTTGAGCATGTCTTGGCCACGCAGACCTTGATCCAGAAAAAATCCAAAAACATGAAAGTCGAGATCACTGGCAAATTGCGCCCAGGCGTCACGGCCAAGGACATCACCCTTTCGGTGATTGGCGAGACGGGCACAGCCGGTGGTACGGGCTATGTCATTGAATATTGTGGCGAAGCGATCCGCGATCTATCGATGGAAGGCCGCATGACCGTGTGTAACATGGCCATCGAAGGCGGTGCGCGCGCCGGCCTGATTGCCCCTGACGAAAAGACGTTTGACTATTGCAAAGGTCGCCCTCACGCCCCCAAAGGCGCCGCATGGGATGCCGCATTGGCCTATTGGAAAACGCTCTTTACCGATGAGGACGCGCATTTCGACAAAGTCATCACAATCAAAGGCGAGGATATCGCCCCTGTCGTCACATGGGGCACATCGCCCGAGGATGTATTGCCGATCACGGCCTCTGTACCAGCGCCCAGCGATTTCACAGGCGGCAAAGTGGGCGCCGTTGAGCGCGCGATTGAATATATGGGCCTCAGCGTGGGTCAGAATTTGACGGATGTTGAGATCGACACGGTCTTTATCGGGTCGTGCACGAATGGCCGTATCGAGGATCTGCGCGCTGCCGCAGAGATCATAAAGGGTAAAAAGATCAAAGACGGTCTGCGCGCCATGGTCGTGCCAGGCTCGGGTCTTGTGCGGGCACAGGCCGAAGAAGAGGGCCTTGCCGATATTTTCAAAGAGGCGGGTTTTGAGTGGCGCTTGGCGGGATGCTCGATGTGTCTGGCGATGAACCCAGATCAGCTTACACCGGGCGAGCGCTGTGCCGCGACATCGAACCGTAACTTTGAGGGACGTCAGGGCCGCGGCGGACGCACGCATTTGATGTCGCCTCAAATGGCAGCTGCGGCGGCCATCACGGGCCGGTTGACCGATGTGCGCGAGATGATGTGATCAAATGAGCCAGCTTGCGGGCCTAAGACGTGTGAGCGTGGCCCGCAGCCTCTTTATTCGAATATTCTTAGCGTTACGCTGAAAGGACCTGGACTATGGATAAATTTACCAAACTCAGCGGCATTGCCGCACCGATGCCATTGGTCAATATCGATACGGATATGATCATTCCGAAACAATTTTTGAAAACCATCAAACGCTCGGGCCTTGGAGTGAACTTGTTTGATGAAATGCGCTATGATGATGATGGCCAAGAGATTGCAGATTTCGTGTTAAACAAATCGCAATATCGCAATGCCGAGATTTTGATCGCAGGGGAAAACTTTGGCTGCGGCTCGTCGCGCGAACATGCCCCGTGGGCGATCAAAGATTTCGGCATCAAATGCGTGGTCTCGACCAGCTTTGCAGATATCTTTTTCAACAACTGCTTTAAAAACGGTATTTTGCCGATCGCCTTGCCACAAGAGCAAGTGGATGCCTTGATGAAAGATGCAGAAAAAGGCGAAAACGCCCGTGTCGAAGTGGATCTTGAGGCGCAGACAATCTCAACCTCAGATGGCGAGACCTTCTCATTCGAGGTCGATGCGTTTAAAAAGCATTGCCTTTTGAATGGCTTGGATGACATCGGATTGACGATGGCGAAAGAAGGCTCGATTTCCGTGTATGAAGAAAATCGCGCACAAAGCTTTCCTTGGATGTAATCCCCCCATTGAGCAAGCTGTAACTGAGGCTTCAACGTGATTGCGCGTTGAGGCCTTTTTCACACCCAGTTTACGGATTTTATCAGTTGTCTAAAATATAGCTGTGTCACGTCGTTGGCCTGTTGAGGATTACAGGACACAGATGCGTTGTTTTTTGTCAATTTTGGTGGTCCACCTCGACTTTATGTCATAAATATGGCAACGTTTCGTCTATAGGGGCGGGCAAAAGGATGTTCAAACATCCACGCTCTATTGGGGTAGTGGCAGTGATTAGACGGTTTATCGGCGCCAGTGTACGCGCGCTGTTGGTTATTTCGATGATTTTGGTGCCGGCTATGATTCTGCCGATGTCTCAATCTGTGGGCGCGTCTTTGATCGCGCTCGTGGCGGTGATCACAGGGGCCTTTACTTGGTCAGAGTATTTTAGCACCTATCCAACGCTTGTGACCTTTCGTGCCGCGGCCCCGTTTAATCGATTGCGGTTCATCTTTTTATTTGGCGTGATCACCATGACCTCTGTGTTGGTCAAAGATTTTCTGGACCCCAGTGAACATTTTACATTCGTCCAATCTTTGGGCGTTTTATGCGCGTCTGTTTTGGATTTTCAATTCTCTCCAGTCCGTATCATGAGCCTCTTGTTGCCCAGTGGCACGCCACAGGTCTATGTGGATCTATTGATGCATGCCGCCGGTCTTGCCTTTGTCTTGGCTGTGATGTGCGTCGGGTGCTTTGCTGTGCTGGTCTCCACGCGGCGATGGCCGGAGCAGAAGAAAGTTTTCAATATTTGGGTAAACTTTCCGCTGATGGATCACGTAAGCGAAGAAGAAATCGTCCCACAGCTGCGTCGCGACAGCACTGTTTACTATTCGTTAGGGATTTTAATGCCATTCTTAATTCCAGTGGTCTTCAAGCTTGCGGCGCCGTTGTTCAACGCAATGGTTTTGTTACAGGCACAAACTTTGATTTGGGTGATAGCATTTTGGGCGTTTATTCCCGTGTCTTGTCTTATGCGCGGCATCGCAATGAGCCGCATTGCGACGATGATCGAGGCCAGTACAGCGGCGGCCGATCCTGTAGTGAAATCTGGGCTACACGCCTAAAATACCTCAGTCTTATGATGTTGCTTGTGATGAGTTGGGCACTGCTCCCAGCGCGGACACAAGCGGGTTCCGTAAAAGTCGCGCTTTTTCATACTGATCTATC
>JBDNBY010000043.1:0-26745 GCA_039767595.1 Paracoccaceae bacterium
AACAAGGGTATGCTATGGGTTTCGAAAGTCTATGGCATGAGGTCATTCCATTTTTTAAAGAGGCTGACATCGCCGTGGCCAATTTAGAGGGCCCTGTCGCCGCTGGGATCACGCGCTCGGGCAAAAAAGTGCCTGACCCAGGGGCGGTGTTCGATGATGTGGTGTACACGTCCTATCCGATGTTCAACTATCATGCGTCTATCCTTTCTGACCTCAAAAAAAGTGGCATTGACTTGGTATCAACTGCAAATAATCACTCGCTTGATAGGTTTGCTGTGGGGGCAGATGCCACAATCGATGCTCTCAATGCGGCGTCTCTTCCGTTTACGGGCACTGTGAAGGCGGGCGCGGAGCGGAATTTTGTGACACTCCTTCCAAGTCAAATTGGAAACGTTGCATTTCTGTCGTGTACATTTTCGACCAACGGTGTTCGAGATCGGCGTGATCAAGTGCTGATGTGTTACGAGAACAATGATGAGCTCATGGAAACCATTGCCCAATTGGCGCAGGATCGTGACATTGCCGCCGTAATTGTTCTGACGCATTGGGGGAGCGAATACCGTCACACACCCGATGCCAAAGATGTTCAGCTGGCACAGGAATTGGCCAAAGCGGGCGCAACGGCGGTGATTGGGACGCATCCACATGTTGTCCAACCTTTGGATACCGTGACAACGGATCGAGGCGTCGTCCCAATCGTATACTCAACCGGTAATTTTGTATCAGGTCAGTTAGGATTGCCCAAAGAGACAGCAATGATTGCACGCCTAGAGCTGTGCACATCAAACCAAGCTGCGGTGGTTGCGCAGGCTGGTTGGAGTGCTGCGCGCATGCAACGCGATAAAACTCAATCCTTGCGTGTGGCCTTGATGAATCGAGCGGATCAATATAGCCAAGAGGCGTATGATTTGACACAGAATATCGCGCCTGGATATTCTCTGAGACCGACACTGCGCTGCAGCTAAAGAGTGCACAGTACACGTCGGTTAAATCACCAAATTAGGATAAAGATTGGAACGTCTATATGCCGGAGTTTTCACGTTATGCTATCTATTTTCTGCCCGATGGCGCGTTTGGTGATGCAGGGGCGCACTGGTTGGGGTGGGATGCTCGTACAGGGATGTCTCATGCCAATGAGGTGGCGTCTGCGCTGACGCAAACACCCCGTGCCTATGGGTTTCACGCCACGCTCAAAGCGCCGTTTTACCTGGCTCAGGGGGTGACGCAAGATGATCTTATCGCGGCGCTTGAGGCATTTTGCAAAACCAATTCGCGGGCGCAGCTTGGGCGCTTGAGCGTCAGGCGGATGGGGGGCTTTTTTGCACTCACGCCGCAGGCCCAAGACCCGAGCCTGACAGCATTGGCAAGTTCCATTGTGCGGGAGTTTGATCCGCTGCGCGCGCCAGTCACCGCGCAAGATCTAGAGCGGCGGCGGCAAAAAGGCATGCGCCCTGAAGATGAGGAGCGTTTTATGAAATGGGGCTACCCTCATGTTTTTGAACGGTTTCGGTTCCATATAACGCTCACTGGGAATGTGCCTGCAGCGCAGCGTGACACAGTTGAGGCGCAAGCTCGCGCTTGGTTTGCGCCTCATCTTGAGGTAGAACATCATATCTCGGAACTCAGTGTCATGGGGCAGGCCGAGGATGGAAATTTTGTGAAAATCCAGTCACTTCCATTGCAGTGACGCAAGGGTCTGCACCGCATACTGAGAGGAGTAAAAGAGACGACGTATGAAAACTATTCTCATCGCGAATTCTAAAGGCGGATCTGGCAAAACAACGACCGCAGTGTCCTTGGCCAGTGCATGGGCCTGTGCGGGGCTGAAAACCACGCTTGTGGATGCAGACCCGCAAAAATCCGCGACCCAATGGCTAAAGCGGCGATCGGTTTATTGTGCGCATATTGATCGCACGGATTGGGCAGGACGGGCGGAGACCTTGCAGTTTGCAAAGGGCACGCAGCGTGTCATCATTGATAGTCCCAGCGCATTGACCTCAAAGCAGATTTCCGAAAAATTTGGCAACATTGATGCCGTGGTCGTGCCGTTATCTTCGTCGCTGTTTGACGAAATTGCGACGAAAAAGTTTCTGTCGTCCTTGCAGCGCCTAGAGCGGGTCAATCACGGCGAGACGCATATACATGTCGTGACATCGCGGTTGAATCCACGGGCGCGGGCGACTGCTGCTTCGGTGGCGTATCTACAGGCCAACGGTTATGCGCCAAGCGCACAAATCAGCTCGCGCACAGCATATGTCGAACTGGCGCATCGCGGACAGGCGATTTTTGACATGCCCCAGAAAATCTATGACCGCGCCAAGGTAGAGTGGCAGCCTCTTTTGGCGGCACTCGACGCAGTGTGATCTCGAAAAAATGATAGATTAAGGCAGGTGTGGTGAGAGCTAAAGCTTGACACATAAAATATTAATTCTATAATTCATGAAATATGGAATCAAAATTTGCGTCAGACGCATTTGCGACCTTGGGCCATCATGGGCGATTAAGTGTTTTTCGCATGTTGATGCGATTTGCCCCTCATGGTGTACGGCCCACTGAAATTGCGGGGGCGCTTGATCTAAAGGCAAATACCCTGTCGCATTACCTCACCGATTTAACCAATGTCGGTTTGATACAGGCTGATCGCCAAGGGCGTTCCTTGCTGTATTCGGTGAATTTGGAGACCACTCAAGACCTCGTTGGCTTCCTTGCATTGGATGTGGCGCGCGCGCGCGCAGATGTTTTGGCGCCTGTCGTTCATCACAGCGATGCTCAAATGCCCTCTCCTTGGAATGTGTTATTTGTCTGCACTGGAAATTCCGCACGCTCCTTGTTTGCAGAGGCGATTTTGCGTGATGTGGGCGGTGGGAAGTTTACGGCTTATTCCGCCGGCACTGCGTCCAAAGGGCAGCCTAATCCCGTCGCGCTGGATATTTTACAGCGCAATGGCCACGATATTTCGCAGCTGGCTTCAAAAGATCTATCGACGTTTCAATCAGATCATGCGCCGAACATGCACTTTGTCTTTACGGTATGTGATACGGCCGCTCGCGAAGAGTGTGCGCCGTGGACAGGGCAGCTCGTCACAGGGCATTGGGGCCTGCCGGATCCGGTTAAGGCCGAAGGCACCGAGGCTGAAAAAGCCCTAATTTTTAATCAAACCTACATGGCTTTGCATCGCAAGATCTCAGCCTTTGTTGCATTGCCATTCGACAGTTTAGATCGCGTCGCGTTGCAACAGCATGTCGATACCCTCCCTCATCATAATTTATAAGGATCTCTTCATGGCGCGCATCGCACTCAATGGCCTTGGCCGTATCGGAAAACTTGTGTTACGGGATTTGGTCGATAATGGCCTCGGCCATGAGATTGTGTTGATCAACGATCTTGCCGGCGATCCAGAACAGCATGCCCTGTTGCTGGAATTCGATAGTGTCCATGGGCGGTGGTCCCGTCAGATCACGGCTACGCCAGAGGGGATCGAAATCGACGGTCACGTGATGCGCCTCACGCAAGAGAAGACGCTCGCAGCGCTTCCATTACAAGAGATGAACATTGATGTCGTGATCGATTGCACAGGCGTGTTCAAAACACAGGCGAAACTGACCCCCTATTATGATCAAGGTGTGAAAAAGGTTATCGTCAGCGCGCCGGTCAAAGACGGCGATGCCCTTAATATCGTCTATGGGATCAACCACGATCTGTATGATGGGTCGCAATCTTTGGTCACGGCGGCATCTTGCACGACTAACTGCCTTGCGCCTGTGGTCAAGGTTGTCCACGAAGCGCTGGGCATTAAGCACGGATCGATCACCACCATTCACGATGTGACTAACACGCAAACGATTGTCGATCGTCCGGCCAAAGACATGCGCCGTGCGCGCTCGGCCTTGACGAATTTGATCCCGACAACGACGGGCTCTGCGACGGCGATCACATTGATCTATCCCGAACTCAAGGGACGCTTGAACGGTCATGCGGTGCGAGTGCCGTTGCTCAATGCCTCCTTAACGGATTGCGTGTTTGAAGTGGAGCGCGCCACCACGGCCGAAGAGGTCAACGCCTTGTTCGAGGCGGCGGCCAATGGACCATTGAAGGGCATTTTGGGATATGAGACGCGGCCTCTTGTGTCGTGTGATTATACAAATGACCCACGATCTTCGATTATTGACGGGCCATCGACGATGGTGATCAACGGCACGCAGCTCAAGATCTATGCATGGTATGACAATGAATGGGGCTATGCCTGCCGCTTGGGCGATATTGTCCGCATGGTGGTGCAATCGCTATGAGCGCGGCACCCGTTTCTAATCCAATGCGCGCCTATGCGGCGGTGACGGCGGCCTATTGGGCCTTTATGCTGACCGACGGCGCGTTGCGGATGCTTGTGCTGTTGTATTTTAATACGCTGGGCTTTTCGCCCATTGAATTGGCGTGGCTGTTTTTATTGTACGAAGTGGCGGGCATCATTACGAATTTGGCCGCAGGATGGCTGGCGGCGCGGTTTGGTCTGGCCTCCACCCTTTATGCGGGGCTGGCGTTGCAAATTGTGGCGCTGGCGGCGTTGACACAAGTGAACCCGCAGTGGTCGCAAGCGGCCTTGGTGATCTATGTCATGGCGGTGCAAGGCCTCTCGGGTGTGGCCAAGGATCTGTCCAAAATGTCGTCAAAATCGGCGGTCAAACTTTTGGCGCCCAATCAAGAGGGCGGATTGTTCCGCTGGGTGGCTATCCTGACGGGGTCAAAAAACGCCGTCAAGGGATTGGGCTTTTTCTTGGGGGCGGCGCTGTTGGCGCTGGCGGGCTTTACCACGGCCTTGGTCTTTATGGCTGTTGTCTTGGCCGTGATTTTGATCAGCGTCGTCGTTTTATTGCCCAGCGGTTTGCCGCAGACCCGCTCGTCCAAGGCGAAGTGGTCAGGCTGGCGATCCAAAGATGTGCGCGTGAACCGTTTGTCTTTGGCGCGGATGTTCCTCTTTGGCGCGCGCGATGTTTGGTTTGTCGTTGGCATTCCTATTTATTTTCAAGCTGTTCTCTCGGATGGCACGGCCGAGGGGCGGCGCGAGGCGTTTTTCCTCATTGGTGGGGCGATGGCGCTTTGGATTATTCTCTACGGCGCGGTGCAAGCCAATACGCCCAGAATTTTAGGGAAAAAGGGGCAATCCGTGCCTGAGACGTCGCGCAAGGCGCTGATGTGGTCTGGATTGCTTGTGCCGTTGCCCTTCGTGCTTGCGTTGGCGGCATGGGGTGCCGGTGCACCCACGCTTTGGCTTAGCGGATCTATTGTTGTGGGATTGCTGGCGTTTGGGTTCATCTTTGCGGTGAATTCATCGCTGCACTCCTACTTAATCCTTGCGTTTGGAGAGGCGGACCGGATCACACGGGACATTGGGTTTTATTACATGGCCAACGCCGCAGGGCGGTTGTTGGGCACGCTTTTGTCTGGAGTGAGTTATCAATTCGGCGGCTTGCCGCTGTGTTTGGCCACTGCGGGGATCATGGCATTGGCCAGTTGGTTGGCAACGCGGCGATTGATGCGCGCGGTCTGACCCCTCATATTTTGTTTGAGTGATGGCGCGTCTTGTGCAACGGTATTTGCATTGGGATCAAAAAGGTGCACCATGTCAGAGAGTGAGTTAAAAGGGTGGAACCATCTGCCTGAGTTGCCGTTGAAAACATCGCCTTTTTTCGCATGGCCGCCTCAGCCTGTTCAGATGATAAAATGGGTGTGGAACTCGTGGTTTTTGATTTCAGAAAAACTGATTGTTTTGGGTCTGAGCGTGGCGGTGTATTTGTGGCTGACCCCGCCTCTTGAGACATTGCAGACCCTTGAGCTGAGCTGGGTAGGGCAAGTGTACCTACGCAACATGGCCCTGACGCTCGTGGTCGCGGGGGCCTTGCATCTGTGGTTTTATAGCTATTCGGCCCAAGGGGCGGCGCTCAAGTATGATCCGCGCCCGTTGATGGTCAAAGGTAAGCAATTCACCCTTGGCGGCCAAGTGCGCGACAATATGTTCTGGACTTTAGGCCCGGGTGTGTTGATCTGGACGGGTTTAGAAGTGGGGATGCTCTATGCGCTGGCCAATGGCTATGTGAGCTATATTTCGTGGGAGGCCAATCCGATCTGGTTTCTTGCCATTTTCTTTGCCATCCCCATTTGGGAAAGCTTTTATTTCTATGTGATCCACCGCGCGCTTCATATTCCCGTTTTGTATAAATATGTGCATTCGGTGCATCATCGGAACATCAACGTCGGCCCATGGTCGGGCATGTCGATGCACCCGATTGAGCAATTTGTCTTCCTCGGCTCTGTCTTGATCCATGTGGTCATTGGGGCGCATCCGGCGCATATTATTTTCCATTTGCAATATTATTTCCTCACGGCGATCACGACGCATTCGGGCTATCAAGGCCTATTGGTGCGAGATAAAAATCAGCTGTCCTTGGGGACATTCCATCACCAAATGCATCACCGGTATTTTGAATGCAATTACGGCAGTTTGGAAATCCCATGGGACAAATGGTTTGGATCGTTTCACGATGGCACAGCCGCGGCCAATGAAAAAATGCAAGAGCGCCGCAAGCGGATCATGGGCAAATAAGCCTAAGCTCTGTGCGGTTAGCCGCCCAAAAGTGTCGCAAGTTTGAGGCGTTGAATTTTGCCTGACGGCCCTTTGGGCAGCTCGTCCATAAAGTGGATCACATCGGGAGTTTTGAACGCACCGAGGCCGGCGGCACAAATGTCTAGCAGGTCTTGGGCCTGCGTTGCAGAGCCAGATGTTAGGCGCACGGCCGCTTCGACAGTTTCGCCGTAGCGCGCGCAGGGGCGGGCAAAGGCCGCCGCCTCGATCACATCGGGATGGCTATAGAGCAGCTCATCAATTTCGCGCGGGGCGATATTTTCCCCGCCTTTGATGATCAACTCTTTGAGCCGCCCTGTGACAAACACATAGCCCTCGTGGTCGATTTTGGCCAAATCCCCAGTGCGCAGCCAACCATCTCGAAAGGTGCCCGCGGTGGCCTGCGGGTTTTTAAGGTATTCCAGCATCACGTTGGGGCCGCGAATAACGATCTCGCCTTCGGTATTTGGCGGCAATGGCGTGCCGTGCGCATCGTGGATTTCAACCTCGCAGCCCACAGCGCGCCCAGGTGATCCGATTTTGCGAACCGCGGGTGGTAGCGGGTTCGATAGGATCTGGGCCGCGGTTTCCGTCAGGCCCATAGTTTCGATGATCGGCACGCAAAACCGCTGTTCAAAGGCGGTTTGTGTTTCAACCGCCAAGGCCGAGGAGGCCGAGCGCCCAAAGCGGAGCCTGTCCTTGCAGCGCTGTGTTGGTTCGGGCGCGCCATGCAACAGGTGCGAAATGATCGTCGGCACCACAGAGAACCACGTGACCTGTGCCGCATCGGCGTGGTGCCAGAATTGCGAAGCCGAAAATCGGCTGACCATCGCCAGTGATCCGCCAGAGACCAACGCCCCCATCACCGTCACGCACAGGCCGTTGATGTGATAGATCGGCAAAACACAAAACCCGCGATCCGCCGCGGTCAAGTCATGGGCCAATGCCGCCGTCCATCCGCCCGCAAGGAGGCTGGCATGCGTGTGCACGACGCCCTTGGGAATGCCCGTGGTGCCCGATGTGTACATCAGCAATGCATGATCGGCGGCGCTGACATCATGAAGCGGCGCTGCGCCGCGCTCTTGTAGATCGAGACGTTGAATGCCAGTGGTATTGGCCGCCTCAAAAACAGCGAGGCTGTCGTCATGGACAAAGGCAAAGCGCGCTTCGCAATGCTCAAGCGCATAGGCAATGGCATCGCGCCCTGCGGCCAAATTGATCATCGTCGCCCGAAACCCACCAAGGAGCACACCATAAAGCGCCGTGACCGCGGCACGGTTGTTGGGGGAGACAATGGCGATGCTCTCGCTTTTTCGCGCGCCGCGGGCGGTGATCGTCTGGGCAAAGGCAAGAGCGTCCTGATAGAGCACCTCCCATGAGACACTCTCGCCCGTTTGAGGAAAGACAAAGGCCGTCCCCCCTTCGGCGGCGCGCTGCGCGAGCATCTCGCGCACGGTGCCTTGGGGCGATATGGCGGCGGGTGCGGTCATTGGCCCGCATCCTTCCAATAGCCATCAAAGATATCGGCGAGGCTGGGTTCCCGCGCTGGAATTTCGCGAATGATTTTCGTGCTTTGCAAAAAATGTCGCCAATGCACGTTGTCATCAATGCCATTGCCGCCCCAACTGCCACAGCCCATACTTAGGGAAAAGGGCATGCTATTGGTGAACGAGCCGCCCGTGGCAAATGTATGCGCTTGGTTCACGATGATCCGGCTTGTCGGGATCTGGCGAGCAAGCTGGTGGGGGCGTTCGGCGTGCCCTGTGTGAATACCAACAGAGTGACCGGCCCCTTGAAACAGTTGTATCTCTTTGGCAATTTCAGCGGCATGGTCAAAATCGCGCGCCCGATAGAGGGCGAGCACGCGGCTCAGCTTTTCCCCAGACAGGGGATGCTCTGGGCCAATGCCGGTGGTGGGCACGGCGATATATTCGGTGCCCGTGGGCGCGTCCAAGCCCAGCGCGTCGATCAGCTGCGCGGCATCTTGGGCAATAACGGCGCGATTCAAATGGCCGTTTGGCCAGAGCTTGGCAATGATGCCCGCCTCATCATCGATCAGCGCACCGCCGTGTTGGGCCATTTGCGCGACAAACGCATCATAGACCACATCCACAACAATCGCAGAATTCTCGGACGAGCAAGACGTTGCATTGTCAAAGGTTTTGGAGGCTCGGATTTTTTCGGCAGCTTCGGCGAGATTGGCGGTCTCATCCACGATGACAGCAACATTTCCGGCGCCAACCGCCACGGCAGGAGTGCCGGCGGTTTGCGCGCGGTGGACGTTATTTTGGCTCCCTGTGCAAATAATTTTATCGCAGCCTTCCATCAAACGCTGAGTTTTTTCTTTGGATCCGGGTGCGGGGATCATTTGGACGAGGTCAGGGTCTTCGCCGATTTTCTCAAACTCGGTATGAATGAAGGCAATCAGCCGCGCGCAGGTCTGCACGCCCTTGGGCGAGGGGGCGACAACGATGGAATTGCCGCATTTGAGCGCGTTGATGATATTGTTCGCCGGTGTGGCGGCGGGGTTTGTCGATGGCACAATCGCGCCAATGACGCCCATGGGACGTGCGATTTCGGTGATGCCTGTGGCGGTATCGTCGCGTATCACGCCGTATGTTGTGGCATGTTGAATGTCGCGCATCAGGCCCAAGGTTTTACGGTGATTTTTGGTGATCTTATCGGCAACATTGCCAAGACCTGTTGTGCTCACGGCCAGTTCGGCCAGCTCTTGATTGCGGGCCGGTTCCATGATGGCCCATGCGGCGGCCTGAGCGGCGCGGTCATAGCGATGTTGCGAGCCGTTCGTTTCATACCGCTGTTGCGCGGCACGCGACCGCGTGAGGATCGCGTCCAGCTCTAAAACTGCATCGGTTGTCATGGTGAGTACCTCTAAGTCCTTGGACGTGCGGTCTTAAATGAGTGTCGTGAAATCGGATGAAGCGGGGCACCACAGACACGGCGCCCCGTTCAGGGGTATGTTATTTCAAATCGGCGAGCAACTCTTTGAGTGTCTCTTCGCGGGCGGCCCACATCGCCAACACTTCGTCGCGTGTCATGATGTGCATAGGGGATCCGCCGGCCTTCATTTTGCCAGCGACGCGGCCATTGGCGAACATCTCGGGTACTTTGGCGGCCAGTGCATCAATGATGCCCTGAGGTGTGCCTTTGGGTACCATCACACCGCGAAAGTTGACCGAGCTGTTATCGACATCATAGCCTTGCTCTTGCAATGTTGGCACATCGGGCAAGAAGTCGTTGCGCGCGTTATCAAACACGCCAAGGATTTTGACATTACCGGCCTCGCGGGCCCGGAACGCATCCGAGAGGTTGTTCACACCGCCCAGAACTTCACCTGCGATCACCGCTTTCATCGCGCCTGATCCGCCTGCATTATTGGGGATATAGGCCATTTTTACGCCGGCTGCCTTTTCCAATTGCAGCGCAGCAATGTGGTGACCCACAAAGAGGCCCGCACCTGAAAAGGTCAGTTTACCAGGATTGGCTTTGGCATAGTCCACAACATCCGTCATGGAATTGAACGGGCTATCGTTGTTCACAACAAAGACCGCCGGATCAGCGCCCCAATTGGCGATTGGCTCAAAGCTGTCGGCGCTATAGGACACGCCGCCCTCGATGGACTGTGCGATGAAATGCGGAATGTTATAGGCGCCTAGCGTATAGCCATCGGCCTCTGCTTGCGTGGCAAGCCAGTTCCAGCCGACACGTCCACCGGCGCCCGCTTTGTTGATGATCGCAATGGGCATGCCCAGCGCATCTTCGTTGCCAGCGGTCATCGTGACGATGCGCGCTTGGAAGTCAGTGGCCCCACCGGCGCCATAGCTGACCATCAGCATGAGCGGACGCTCAGGATAGTTGCTATGCCCGTCGGCAAAGGCATGGCCGGTCATGGCGCTTAGGGCCAAGGCGGCGGCTGCAATTAAGTTTTTCATGGTTTAGGTCCTCCCTAGGTGAATTGGTCTGCCGCTTTTGCGGTTCAGAAGAAAATCTCTTTGGGTGTGAACACACCAAGTAGCATCGCAAAGAGACCGTACATTACCGCCAAAAAGCCAGCGGAAATTAAAATGCGCTTGACCCATGTTTTGACCTCGGAATGCGGGGCTGGATCATAAAGCGACAGCAAGATGAAAAAAGCGCAGGTCGAGGCTGTGTAGAACCCGAGGCTGGCCGCCGCCCAAAAGACAAAGATCAGCGCGACGATTAATCCGGGTACAATGTGACCCAGCGCCTGAGCGTTGAGACCATTGCCGACTTTGGTCTTGCCCAAAAGGGCCTTGCCAAAGGTCCAGATGGCGAGGGCGGCAAACACGGTTGAGATGATCCGCGGGAATAAAAACGCGGCCGCGGGCTCTTGGGTGTAGCTGATGTAGGTGATCCACAGACCGACAAAGGCGATCAGGCCACTGGCGATGATGTGCTGTGTGCGTGGCAAGGTGGTCATGACAATCCCTCTTCTTTTGCGATGGCATCGTCCTTGGTCGTATAGCGCCGCGAGCGCAGCTCCATCCAAACCGAATAGCCGATGGAGGCGACGACAACTGTGATCAAAACGAGGTTCAATGTACCGGTGAAGAAATACTGACTGACCGAGCTGGTGGCATTGGCGATCATGCTGCCTTGGATGAAATTCGCCTCGGCAATTGGGCCAAGGATAAGCCCCAAAACAAGCGGCGCGGCCGAAAACCCAAAACGTTCGAGGAAATACATGCCTGTGCCCAAGGCCATCATGACATAGACATCGCCCATCGAGTTTTGCACCGAATAACTGCCAAAGACCGCCAGCCCCAGAACGACTGCGGCCATCACGGCATTTGGCACTTGGGCAACACGTGCGGCCAGACCCGCCACATAGAGCCCAAAAATGCACATGAGCACTTGGCCAATCAACATCGAATTGATGAAGGTCCATGCCACATCTGGGTGATTGTCAAACAGATCGCTACCGGGGAAAATGCCGTGGATCAACAACCCGCCCAAGAGCACCGCCGCCGTTGGCGATCCGGGGATAGAGAGTGTCAACAGCGGCACCAATGAGGGGCCAACCATGGCGTTATTCGCGCTTTCGGCGGCAATGACGCCTTCGCTATGACCGGTGCCGAATTTATCGCGCTCGGGGCTCATTTTCTTGGATTGGTCATAAGCCACAAGACCGGCAATTTGCCCCCCAACACCGGGGATCAGACCGATGATCGACCCTGTGATCGTGCCGATGGTGAGCGCGCGACTGCGCGAGAAAACTTCGCGAAACGCGTCTTTGATAGGGTGTTTTTCGACGGCGATCACTTCGGCCTCAAGTTTTGAGCGCCCTTTGGAAAACATTGTAATGACCTGCGGGATCGCAAAGAGGCCAATGAGGGCAGGGATCACATTGATCCCGCCTGCGACGCTAGGATGAAAGATAAACCGCTGCGCGCCCATGATATCGTCAAAGCCGATCGTTGCCAGCCACAGGCCAATGCAGCCGGCCAAAAGCCCCTTAACCACCGAGCTTGAGTCGAGCGATCCAATCACCGTGACGCCCAAAATGGCGAGCCAAAATAGCTCTGACGGGCCAAAGGCAAGGGCCCATTGCGCCAACATCGGCGTGAGAAAGATCAACAAAAAGACCCCAAAGATGCCCCCAACGGCAGAGGCCAGAAACGAGATTTGCAACGCCTTGGCGCCTTGGCCCTTGCGTGCCATGGTATGGCCATCAAGGGTGGTGGCAATATTCGCCGGCGCACCGGGGATTTTCAGTAAAATCGCACTCACCGCGCCGCCGGCCACCGTTGATGTATAGGCCGCGCCGAGTAGAATAAGGCCCTGCGCCGGCTCAAGCCGAAAGGTGAACGGGATCAGCAAGGCAACCGCCATTGTCGGCGACAAGCCCGGCGTCGCCCCAAGGATCAACCCACCGATCGTGCCAATGAGCAAGAGCATAAAGTTGAAGGGCGTGAACACATCGCCCATATACATCAAAAATTCCAACCCACGGCCCCTTGTGACATGTCTGTTGTTGACTCCCTACGCTAAAGAATGAAAATAATATTGCAAATGTTTTCATTTTTTCGGGAATTACACGGCTTAAATGACTGATAAGAATAGTAAAAAAGCTGATATATTGGATGTCGCGCGCGCTGCAAAAGTGTCGGCCTCGACTGTGTCGCGCTGTTTTAATCATCCCGAATTGGTCAAGGCGGCGACTCGCAAAAAGATTGATCGCGCGGTGCGCCGCTTGGGGTATATTCGCAATCGCGCCGCGCAAACGATCCACGGTATTCGCAGTGGGACTATCGGATTGATCGTCCCAACGGTCGATCACACGATCTTTGGCCAATTGATCCAAAGCTTTTCCCAAGGGGTTGGCGATGAAGGGTTCACCATTTTATTAGCCTCCCATGGCTATAACCTTGAGCGCGAGTATGAGCTGACGCGCAAAATGCTAGAGCACCGCGTTGATGGGATCGCTCTTGTTGGGTTAGAGCATGCCGATGACACGCACGAGCTTTTGACCCAACAGCACACGCCGGCGGTGTTGTTGTGGAACCATGCCCAAGGGGTGGGCATTCCATCCGTTGGGGCCGATAATTATCAAGCGGGCTATATGATTGCCCAGCATATCGCAGACTTGGGCCATCGGCATATCGCAGGACTTTTTCCGCCGCTGGCCGGTAATGACCGCGCGTCGCAACGATTCAAAGGGGTCCAAGAGGGGCTCAAGGCGCGTGGATTGGCCATAGCCGAGGGGGCGCTGCTGGAAACATTATATAGTGTTGGCGCTGCCAAAGCCGCCGTGATTGAGGGGCTGACCTCGGATCATCGGCCCACGGCGATGATTTGCGGTAATGATGTCTTGGCATGGGGGGCGTTGCATGCGCTGCGTCATTTGGGCCTCGAGGCGCCCAATGACATTTCGATCACAGGAATCGGAGATTTTGCCGGATCGGCAGAATTTGAACCCAGCCTTACAACTGTAAGAATACCGGCCGGCTCGATCGGCCGAAAGGCCGCTCAGGTTATTGTTGAGTATATCAAAGACGGCACAGAAGTGCCGCAAGGCGCTGTATTTCAGCCGGTTTTGCAAGTGCGAGCCTCGTGTGGCGTAAGGGCTTGACACTTCTTTCCGTTACGTCAACATGATGGAGGCACACAAAATTCTGTCCAACCTTTCATTTGCGGATTACGGTTTGCCAGAACGTGCGCGGGCACAATGAAAAAAGTTCGGCCAAGGCTCTGGTACGAGGGCTAGGGACAACGAGGGAGGTTTCTATGCAAGATCAAGCACATCTTGATTTTTCGCCAAAGCTATCTGACGAAGTGCGCAAGACGACATGCTATATGTGCGCCTGTCGCTGCGGAATCAATGTCCATCTCAAAGATGGCAAAGTCGCCTATATTGAGGGCAACCGCGACCATCCTGTGAACAAAGGCGTGCTATGCGCCAAAGGCTCGGCAGGGATCATGCAAGTGACCGCGCCCTCGCGGCTTCGGGCGCCGCTCAAGCGTGTGGGCCCGCGCGGCTCGGGTGAGTTTGAAGAAATCTCATGGGATGAGGCGCTGAGCCTTGCCACAGATTGGCTTGCGCCTTTGCGCGAGAAAGCCCCTGAAAAACTGGCGTTTTTTACCGGACGCGATCAATCGCAATCCTTCACGGGCTATTGGGCGCAGATGTTTGGCACGCCCAATTTCGCGGCGCATGGCGGGTTTTGCAGTGTGAATATGGCGACCGCCGGCATTTATACCATGGGCGGTGCGTTTTGGGAATTTGGTCAGCCGGATTGGGATCATACAAAGCTGTTTTTGCTCTTTGGTGTGGCTGAAGATCATGACAGTAACCCGATCAAAATGGGCATTGGCAAAATCAAAGATCGCGGTGCCAAAGTCATCGGTGTGAACCCTATTCGCACGGGCTATAACGCCGTGGCGGATGAATGGGTGGGCATTACACCTGGTACGGATGGGCGCTTTATCCTCGCGTTGATTTATACGTTGATTGAGGCGGGTAAAATAGATCTGACCTATTTGGCGCGGTTTACAAATGCACCTGTGCTCCTCGATCCTGAAACGGGCTTTTTCCTGCGCGATGCTGATGGCAAGCCGTTGATTATAGATCGTAAATCGGGTGTTGTCGCCTTTGATCATAAGGGGGGCGAACCCGATCTGCGCGGCACGCATGAGGGGGCGGGCACCGTCTTTACTAAGATGATCGAGCATTTCCTCGATCCGCAAAACGCCCCAGAAGAAGTGGCACAGGCCTGCGGCATTTCGGCCGAGCGTATTCGGGCCTTGGCCGCGGAATTGGCACATGTGGCCTTTGACCAAGAAATTCGCCTACCGCAGCCATGGACCGATTTTAGAGGTCATCAGTACGATGAAATGGTCGGCCGCCCTGTCGCGATCCATGCGATGCGCGGCATTTCGGCCCATGGCAATGGCTTTCAAACCTGCCGCGCGCTGCATAGTTTGCAAATTCTATTGGGGGCCGTTGAAACACCGGGCAGTTTCCGGTTCAAACCGCCCTATCCTAAGCCGGCCGAAATTCATCCCAAGCCGCATGCCACATCGCGCCCCAATGCGCCGCTGGCGGGTCCGCATCTTGGATTTGTCCAAGGGCCAGAGGATCTTTGCCTTGATGAGAGCGGCGCTGCGCAGCGGATCGATAAGGCCTTTACGTGGGATAATCCAATGTCGGCCCATGGGTTGATGCATATGGTGATCTCGAACGCCCATGTGGGAGATCCCTATAAGATCGACACGCTGTTCATGTATATGGCCAATATGAGTTGGAACAGTTCGATGAACACCAGCTCGGTCATGGATATGCTGACGGATAAAGATGAGGCCGGGGACTATGTCATCCCGCGGATTATCTATTCGGATGCCTATAGCTCTGAAATGGTGGCCTATGCGGATCTGATCCTGCCCGATGCGACGTATCTAGAGCGTCACGATTGTATCAGCTTGCTCGATCGTCCGATTTGCGAGGCAGATGCCGCCGCAGATGCCATTCGCTGGCCGGTGATTGAGCCTGATCGCGATGTGCGGGGGTTCCAATCGGTGCTGGTCGATTTGGGCGCGCGGCTGGGCTTGCCCGGATTTGTCAATGAGGACGGCAGCGCAAAATACCAAGATTACGCCGATTACATCGTCAATCACGAGCGTAAGCCAGGCATCGGCCCCTTGGCCGGCTGGCGCAGCGAAGAGGATACTGGCCGCGGCCCTGTGAATGCAGATCAGCTTAATAAATATATCGAAAATGGAAGCTTTTGGATCAAGCATGTTCCGCAAAGCGCCTCATATTTCAAGCCATGGAACGTAGAGTATCAAGATTGGGCCGTTGAGACGGGGCTCTATGATGCGCCGCAGCCCTATTTGTTCCAACTCTATGTGGAGCCGCTGCAAAAGTTCAAAAACGCCGCCAACGGTGTTGGAGACCATCAACCGCCAGATCACCTCAGAGAGCAGCTCAAAAACGTTATGAGCCCTCTGCCGATTTGGTATCCCACCGCGACAGTTGAGAAGGATGAAGAGTACCCCATCCACGCCCTGACCCAACGACCGATGGCGATGTATCACAGCTGGGGCAGCCAAAACGCATGGTTGCGGCAAATCCACGGGATGAACCCGATGTATCTGCCCAGTAAACTGATGCAAAAAGAGGGGCTTAAGGATGGCGATTGGGCCAAAGTCACCTCGCCCCAT
The DNA here is from genome assembly GCA_039767595.1 of Paracoccaceae bacterium. Taxonomy (GTDB): domain Bacteria; phylum Pseudomonadota; class Alphaproteobacteria; order Rhodobacterales; family Rhodobacteraceae; genus JBDNBY01. The sequence continues at coordinate 16,319 of JBDNBY010000043.1, forward strand.
GGCGAGATTGTTGTGCCTGTGGCGGAAATGGCCGCCCTCAATGAGCATACGATTTGGACATGGAACGCGATTGGCAAACGCAGCGGCGCTTGGGCCCTAGATCCCAAGGCGCCCGAGGCGACCAAAGGCTTTTTGCTCAATCACCTGATCTCGGAACTGTTGCCGCCCAAAGGTGATGGTCTGCGGTGGTCCAACTCCGATCCGATCACTGGTCAGGCCGCTTGGTTTGACCTGCGCGTGAAGGTTGAGAAAACCTCGGCCCCAACTGGCATTTCGCCACAATTCGACACGCTCACCTCTCCTGTGGGGCAAGGGCCGAAAACAGTGAAACAAAACAGCAAGGAGACGAAATGACCTGTCTTCCCGCATCAACCGATAAAAAACTCGGCCTTGTGATTGATTTGGATACTTGCGTGGGCTGCCATGCCTGTGTTGTGTCGTGCAAAGGTTGGAATACCGAGAACTACGGCGCCCCCCTCTCGGACCAAGATGCCTATGGTGAAATGCCGCTGGGTACGTTTTTGAACCGTGTGCATTCGTATGAAATTCAACCCGATGACGGGGCAGCGCAATTGGCGCATTTTCCTAAATCCTGCTTGCATTGCGAGGATGCGCCTTGTGTGACGGTCTGCCCAACGGGGGCCAGTTACAAGCGCGTCGAAGATGGCATTGTGTTGGTCAACGAAGTCGATTGTATCGGCTGCGGTCTATGCGCATGGGCCTGTCCTTATGGCGCGCGCGAGTTGGACGGCGAAGAAAAAGTCATGAAGAAATGCACGCTATGTGTCGATCGCATTTACAATGAAAACTTGCCCGAAGAGGATCGCGTTCCAGCCTGCGTGCGCACCTGTCCCTCTGGTGCACGGCATTTCGGCGATTTTGCGGATCCCGATAGCCATGTGAGCCAACTTGTGGCCGAACGCGGTGGATTTGATTTGATGCCGGAAATGAAAACAAAGCCAGTCAACAAATATCTGCCGCCGCGCCTCAAAGATAAGATCACCACAGACAATCAGGCCCCCGCCCTTGAGCGCAAGGCCGATGGGGCAAATGGCTTTTTTGCTTGGCTCGATAAAACGTTGGAGAAACTCTAATGCATCCAGCACCTTCCGTTATTTTATTCACATCCCTCTCTGGGCTTGGATTTGGATTGTTGTTCTTTTTAGGGCTGGGCTTGCCAGCTTCGACGGGGCTTGTGGCGTTTGTGTTTTATGCGTTGGCCTATGCGTTGGCCGTGGGGGGATTGATCTTTTCGACCTTTCACTTGGGCCATCCTGAGCGGGCGCTCAAGGCGTTTTCGCAGTGGCGCTCGTCTTGGCTGAGCCGTGAGGCATGGCTTGCGGTCTTGGCGCTTTGTGTCACGGGGATCGGCGCGATTGGGCAAATCTTTTTCGACATCCGCCTCGATTTCGTGTCCTATCTTGGGGCCGCTCTTTCGATTGCGACGGTGTTTTCAACGGCGATGATCTATCGCCAATTGGCCACTGTGCCGCGCTGGCATAGCCCGTGGACGCCAGTTTTATTTTTGGGCTATTCCCTCGCTGGTGGGGCGCTGTTTGCGGGGCAAGTGGATATTGCACTGCCGGCGCTGTGCGTTTTGGCGGCGGCGCAAGTTGTGGCGTGGATCCATGGGGATCGTGCCTTTGCCCAAAGCGGCACAACGATTGGCACCGCCACGGGCCTTGGAGATCGCGGCACTGTGCGCGCCTTTGAGCCGCCGCACACTGGCACCAATTACCTTCTCAAGGAATTCGTCTATGTGGTGGGGCGCAAACATGCGGCCAAGCTGCGGATCATTGCCTTGATCCTATTTGCCGGAACGCCTGTGTTACTGCTGGCCCTGACGTTCAATCATATCCTCGCGGCGATCGCCGTTGTGGCCCATGTGGCCGGAGTGATCACGTCGCGCTGGCTATTTTTTGCGCAAGCTGAGCATGTCGTCGGGCTGTATTACGGCAAGCGATAAGAGCTGTCTTGAGATATGGTGCGTCTTGTTCTCAAGACGCACATGGTACTTTGAACATCCCTTTTTGTTGGATCGAGACATCTGTTTGGCCCTCTACGCGGTGCTAACGATCGCGTTTTTTTGGGTGCTACACTTTTTGTTTTTAACGAAGGAATGCCTGTTGAGTGTGCCGGCGTCCCATGTGTTTTTCGTTTTTTATTTTTAAAACAATTACTTAGATTGAGTGATCGTCACGGACGACAGCAATAAATATATCCCTTTCGATTTTCGTCAACATCGGTTACACCCGCCCTTGCGGGTTAGCACTATGCCGTCTGTCGCGAGACGGCCCGTGGATGTGGGAGTGATCATCCAATATCGCGATCAATGGGTCACTGTTCCATCGGGGAACGCGCACCCCGAAACAGTATTGAGATTATCTTGAAAAATGCACTTAAAGTCGCGCTTGAAAAGCGTGAGTATACACAATTGACACCTGTTCAAATGGACGTGTCAAACCCTGACTTAAATGACAGCGATTTGTTAGTATCCGCGCAAACAGGCTCGGGAAAAACCGTTGGGTTTGGTTTGGCAATTGCCCCCACTTTGTTGGGAGAGGCTGAGGCGTTTGAACGCGCTGGGCCGCCGCTGGGCCTTGTGATTGCGCCGACGCGCGAATTGGCGATGCAGGTGAAACGCGAGTTGAACTGGCTCTATGCCGAGGCGGGCGTTGTCATGGCATCCTGCGTGGGCGGTATGGATATGCGCGACGAGCGGCGCAGTTTGGATCGCGGGGCGCATATTGTTGTGGCCACGCCGGGCCGCCTTCGGGATCACATCATGCGCGGGGCGATTGATCTGACGCAAATCCGTGCCGTCGTGCTGGATGAGGCGGACGAAATGCTGGATTTGGGATTTTCCGAAGATCTCGAGATGATCCTAAGCAACACGCCGGACACGCGCCGCACTCTGTTATTCTCGGCCACGGTGCCGAAAGGGATTGTGCATCTGGCCAAGAAATATCAATCCGACGCCGTTCGAATTACGACCGCCGCCAATAGTTCGCAACATTCGGACATTGAATATCACGCCGTTGAAGTGAATAAACACGATGGCGAGAATGCGATCATTAATGTGCTGCGCTATCATGAGGCGCCCAATGCGATTGTGTTTGCCAATACCCGTGCCACTGTGGGCCGTTTGACGACGCGGCTGTCTAATCGGGGGTTTTCGGTTGTGTGTTTGTCAGGTGAGCTGTCTCAAAGCGAACGCTCGCATGCGCTTCAGGCGATGCGCGATGGCCGTGCGCGCATTTGTGTCGCCACAGATGTGGCCGCACGTGGGATCGATTTGCCGAAATTGGATCTTGTGGTGCATGCCGAATTGCCATCGAATCATGAAACTTTGTTGCACCGTTCAGGCCGGACAGGCCGCGCAGGGCGCAAGGGGACCTCGGTTTTAATTGTGCCGCCAAATGCACGTCGCAAAGCCGAGCGTATTTTGCAAAGCGCTAAGGTTAAGGCCGATTGGCGGGGATCGCCCTCCGCAGATGATGTGATCGCCAAGGATCACGAGCGCCTGTTACAAGACGATGTATGGAGCGCCGAGATTGATCCCAAGCATAGCGATATGATCGCCAAATTGCTGGAGCTACACGGCGCCGAGCGCGTGGCCGCCGCATTCTTAGAGACGTATAATGCGCGGTTGTCTGCGCCTGAGGATATCTCTCAAGTGATTGCGCAGGCTCCGGCACGGCGTGAAAAGAAATCGCACGAAGATTTTGGGCCAAGCACATGGTTTAAATTGGCCAAAGGGCGCCAAGATGGCCTGTCGCCAGGGCAGATCGTTCCAATGCTCTGTGTCGCTGGTGATATCACAAAGGCCGATATCGGGGCGATACGTTTGCAAGGCGATCATACCTTTGTTGAATTGCGCACGGCGGCGTCGGATGGCTTTGTCAAGGCGATCGGCCCCTCTGGCGCAGTCGAAGGCGCAGCGATGGAGGCGCTCTCTTATGTGCCGGATATTCCGCCGGCCCCGCGCGATCGTGCCTTTGGAAAACCGAACCGTCCAGGCGGCAAGCCAAGCGCAGGGTTCAAACCAAAGGAGCACCGCAAAAGCGGCGCACCGCACGGCAAACCCGCGTTCGAAGGCAAAGAGCGCAAGCCAAAATCAAGGGCGGCGCGCGAGCTTCCGGAGGGGGTAGTGACGCCATTACGCCCCAAAGCGCCAGCGAAAAAGCCAGCGCTTTCCGTGGGCGGTGCGCCCAGTGCCCCTAAATCACCGCGCCCCGCCGCAGGTAAGCCCAACGCCGCGCCGCAAAGCCCCAAAAAGGGTAAATTCAATAGCAAGAAAAACAAAGCCCGCCGCGCGGACCCGCAATCGCAAAATGGTGGGGGTGCTGCACCGCGGCGCAGGCCGTAACGTTACGTGCGGTCGTTGTGTTCGTTCTGTCACAATGACATGTTAATTTTTTGAAAGGTGTCAAAATCCTTACTAGACTCGGCGGCAAATACTACTAAAGTTAACTTAGGGATGTATTTAGTATGTGGGGAAACACGCGATGATGAACTACTTATATACCGCCCTTTCGGGCGTGATTGTGAGTTTTACTCTCGCGGTTATATTTATTGCTATATTTCGCTTTCGCCGTATTGATGATCCGAGTTTGATGCTCAAGCGCGCCGCGCATGACAATCCGACGTCTCGTCTGGGTGGTCTTGCCGTATGTATATCAGCTGTTTTTGCCATTTGGCTTGGCAGTGGGCAATTGCAGTTTTATATCTTTTTAGCAGCTTTACCTATTTTTGTTGCAGGTTTACTCGAGGATATGCGCCACCCTTTGCAGCCAAAGTTACGGCTCCTGCTGGGCGCGATCTCAGCGGGGATTTTCATAGGATTTGAAGGTGTTTGGATCCAAGGGGTAGACGTGCCAGCGCTTGATATCATTCTGGCAGTATCTCCGATCGGCTGGCTATTTACGGCGTTTTGTATCGTGGCCTTGATCAATGCAGTGAACTTTATCGACGGCATTAACGGTTTAGCCTCTGGAAAATCACTGGTGGTTGCCTTTGCGATTGGGGCTCTTGCGATTGAGTATAATGAGCCTAACATTTTGATGCTTGCCGTAGCTTTGTTTTCGGCGACGCTAGGGCTTTTTATGTTGAATTTTCCCGCGGGTCGCATTTTTATGGGGGATGCGGGGGCCTATACGCTTGGGTTTTTATTTGCCGTCGCGTTGATTACAATTCAGCACAAGCATCCTGAAATTTCACCTTGGGCGATCGTTCTAATTATCTTTTGGCCCTTGGCCGATATGGCGCATTCCATTTTGCGCCGCCGCTTGACCAAAAAACGCTCGGATAAGCCAGACATGATGCATATGCATCATGTTGTGATGCGGTCCTTAGCGGTGTTGTCTGGGGGGCGGCTTAGCCGTCGTGAGGCAAACCCTGCAGCGACTGCAGTGATTTTGCCTCTCTCGTTATTGCCTGTCGTGGCCGGATATATCGCACGCGAAAATACTATTGCATGTATTGTGTTGTTCGGGGTGTTTTTGTTGGCTTTTGCAGGTCTTTATGCGGGCCTTGTGAGATTGTCGAACAAACGCGGCGGTGAGAGTGCCGTTTTGTCAAAATTGATCCACGCCTGCCTGTAAGGACGGGTTGACCTGCAGATGTCGCAATTGGGCATTGATGACGTAAATGCGCCAAACGGACCAAACAGCCTAAAACAGAAATGAATTGCAATCTAATTGGTCTGAGAATTCTACGCATTTTGGACATTACTTTTTTGCGTTCAATGCTAGTTCCTCGTTCATGCAAGCGCTTGCACAGCGCGGATTGGTTTTGGAGGATGACCTATGACACAACAGATCGAAGATTTTGGCTTTGGCACACAAATTCGCAAATCACCCTATTTTGACGCGACGGTCCGCTGGGGCGCTCAAGGGTTTTCTGTCTATAACCACATGTACATTCCACGCGATTTCGGCGATCCCGAGCAAAACTTTTGGAATCTCGTGAATGAAGCGATCCTGTGTGACGTTGCGGTGGAGCGCCAAGTGGAAATCACCGGCCCAGATGCTGCGCAATTTGTGCAAATGTTGACGCCGCGCAATCTGTCAAAAATGGCCGTGGGGCAATGTAAGTATATTTTGATCACCAATGCCGATGGCGGTCTTTTGAATGACCCGATTTTACTACGCTTGGCGGAAAACCATTTTTGGATTTCCTTGGCGGATAGTGATATTTTGCTATGGGCTCAGGGCTTGGCCGTAAACTCTGGCCTCGATGTCTATATCCACGAACCGGACGTCTCGCCGCTACAATTGCAGGGGCCAAAATCTGGCTTGGTCATGCAGGCTCTCTTTGGCGAAGAGATCAACGATTTGAAATACTACTGGCTGCGCGAGTTGGAGCTGGACGGGATCCCACTTGTTGTGTCACGCACAGGATGGTCGAGCGAGCTTGGCTATGAAATATATCTGCGCGACGGCAGCCGCGGCAATGAATTATGGGAGCGGATCATGGCCACTGGCATGGAGTTTGGCCTCAAGCCCGGGCACACCTCCTCTATTCGCCGGATCGAGGGGGGGATGCTCTCGTATCATGCGGATGCGGATATGCACACAAACCCGTTTGAGCTGGGGTTGGGCCGTCTTGTCGATCTTGAAATGGACGCTGCGTTTATCGGCAAAGCCGCGCTGCAAAAGATCAAGGACGAGGGGCCCAAGCGTTCGCAAATCGGCCTGATCATTGACGCCGATCCGCTCACAGGGCCCAATACGAAATTTTGGGATGTGCGCCTGAACGCAGATGTGATTGGCAAAGTCACTTCGGCCGTGTATTCACCGCGCCTAAAGAAGAACATCGCACTGGCCATGGTCGAGGCTCAGCATGCGCATTTGGGAACACAAGTCAGCGTCTTAATGACGGGCGGTGAGGCACAGGCCACCATGGTCGAGCGCCCGTTCTATGATCCCAAAAAGAGCATCGCAGCGGCCTAAGTCCAAGCGTAAGGGGAACCTATATGTCTGATCTCGCAATTGAACTGCATTGGCACCGCCAAGAGGCAAAGTTTGAGGCCGGTAAATACTCGGCCGAACATACGGTCACGTATAATAGCGATCATCAAGTGGTCGCAGACGCCGCCCCCGATTGGGGCGGCGCGTCTGGAAACACCAATCCAGAACAGGCTTTGGCCGCGGCCCTCTCGAGCTGTCACATGATGACGTTTTTGGCGTTATGCGCCAAGGCAGGATGGCCTGTGGCCAGCTATCATGACTTTGCCGAGGCACATTTGGGCAAAAGCCCCAAGGGCCTCATGTGTGTCACGCGTATTGATCTAAATCCTGTGGTGCAGTTTGACACAGGCTTTGACGTGGATGCGAAAAAGCTATCGGATATGCAAGACCGCGCGCATCGCTACTGCTTTGTGGCCAATTCGCTTGCCGATTTCGTCGAAGTGAATGTCGCCTAGGATCGAGGATCTTAGCGATCAAGTATCTCCTACAGCCTGCCCCATGGGGTGGGCTGTTTCCTTTATTGGTTGAACGGCGTCGAACCATATGCCTACCTCAAGGCGGCACTCGAGGCCATCGCAGCGGGCCATCTCGCCGCGCGCATCGACGGGCTCATGCCGTGGAGCTATCCTTCCAACCCAAGAACACAAAGATTGGCGGCCAACCGTGAGTAAACTGAAGGACGCGCAAAGCGCCATCGAAATACAGGCGGGACAGCTCGTAGCCCTTCAAATGCTGTTGGAATGCGTGTTGGCACAGGGCACCCGTACAAAGATGCTCGATGAGCAGACTCTTGCTTAGATCCTTGATCAGGGCATCCCGACAGTCCAAAATAACAAAAACATGAATGAACGTGAAAGCTATGGCGCCAGCACCGTGCTGACCAGTTCCGCTAGCACCATAAACCGCGCAAAAAATTCTGGAATTTTCACTTAGACATCGCTAATTTTTGACCGCAAAGTCATAGAAATTTTCGCTTCTTCGTCCTTTGATAGTTTAAATGGAAATGCAGCTGTTCGAGAGAGCTCTTCAAGATTTCCGTCATATCTATCGTTCTCAGCCGCATCGGAGACAATGTCTAAAACAAGTGCGAAAGCATTTTCACTTAACTCAGTATCTAGAAAACTTTGCCTTGCCTGCGAGAGTTCATGATCTTCCATTTTATAATTGAACAGCTCTTCTAGAACTTCCTCTACTAGGGGATGGCCCGCAATCAATTCAGACCTACCCGAGTCGAATTTTGCCACGAGCAAAATTTGAATAAAGCTATAGACTTCCGCGTCGCTCCAAGACTCTAAGTTCATACGCACCATTGATTTACTCCTCAAAAAAATCAATTAAACTCTTAAAGTACCATAAATAGTGTATCTGAAACACGTTATCCATCTCCAAGTTAATCGCTCAAAAGGAATGCCATCGTGAGGAGGGCGAAAGATTAACACTTTTAACGGGCCTATCCCTTGGATCACCGGTCATCGATGGCACTGGTTTCGCGGAGTTAGATCGCCTATACCGCCCCCCAGTGAGAGTGAGCGAGCAGATGTCTGATACACCGATTGTTGATCCTAGCATACCACCTGCAGCGATCCCCGCGTGGGTCGATGGGGTGTTGCAGCCGGTGGATAAGCTGCAAGCCCATCAAAACGGGTGGCGGCATCAGGCGATCTCGGTGTTTGTGTTTGCGCAGGGGCATTTGTTGTTACAACGCCGCGCCCTTGGCAAATACCATACGCCGGGCCTTTGGGCGAATACATGCTGTACGCATCCGCATTGGGGCGAGGCGGCGACAGATACAGCGCCGCGCCGCTTGGGCGAAGAGTTGAACCTTGTGGGCGTCGCTCTGGATCACGTGGGGCAAGTGGAGTATCGCGCCGATGTCGGTGGCGGCATGATCGAACATGAAGTGGTCGAGATGTTTGTCGGTCATATGCCGCAGTGCCATGAGATTACGCCTAACCCTGCCGAAGTCAGTGCCGTGCAATGGATCACGAAAGAGGCGCTCTTGCACAAGATGGCGCAGACGCCCGATGCGTTCACGCCGTGGCTGCGCATTTATCTAGACCAGCATGCCGATGTCTTTTGGCCCTAAGCGGTGTCGTCTGGGCCTGTGCCCTCCAGCGGGCTGCGCGCCTCTAACAAAGCTGATTCAAGCTCTTGCTCCAGCTCTTTGGCGCGGTTGATATAAGCCTCATTTTTGCCCGTCGGCACATCGGGTTGCCACAGCTTGGCCAGCTCAGATAGGGCATAGCGGTCATGTTTATAAAAGGTTTTTTCCGCCTCGGCCGCCTCGTATTCCGTAAGGCCCACATTTTCCAAGACATATCGGCCCGCCCGCAGTGAGCTGTCGAACATTTCGCGCACGATGTCATTGGCCCCCGCGGCATAGAGGCGGTAGACTTGCTCGCGGTCTGTGGCGCGGGCAATGATGTGTAAATCCTCGCGCTCGCGACGGGCATGTTCAACAAGGCGGATCGCAGCATCTGTATCATCAACGGCAACAACAAGGATCTTTGCCGACTTCAAACCGGCTGCCGTGAGGATCTCGGGCCGCGTTGGGTCGCCAAAGAACCCTTTGATCCCAAAGCGCCGCATCAATTCAATCGATTTCGGATTGTTATCCAAAACAACAGTTTCAAAGCCTGAGTTGCGGACCAAACGATTGACGATCTGTCCAAATCGTCCCATGCCGGCGATGATCACGGGCCCATGGCTATCGATGGTGTCATCGGCACGGTCGGATGTGGTGTGCGCCTGTGCCGCACTGATTTTATCGTATAAAATGAACAAAAGCGGCGTAATCAGCATGGTCAGTGCCACCACCAAGAGCAGCTGCTCGGCCAAGGGGGTGGGGATGACATGTTGCTGCGTTGAAAACGCCAGCAAGACAAAGCCAAATTCACCGGCCTGCGCCAATGAGAGCGTAAAGAGCCATCTGCTGCGGCCTTTGATCTTAAATATAACCGCCAAACCAAAGAGGATCGCCGCTTTGATCACAATCAAACCAATTGTCAGCCCAAGGATCAAAACTGGCTGCGCGGCAAAGGTGTTGAAATTTATGCCGGCGCCGACCGTGATGAAAAATAGTCCTAACAATAGCCCTTTGAACGGCTCGACGGCACTTTCTAATTCGTGGCGAAAGGCGGAGTTGGCCAATACCACACCGGCGAGAAACGTGCCCAAGGCCGGCGATAGCCCCACAAGCAACATGCCATAGGCAATGCCCACAACGATCAGCAATGTGATGGCTGTGGACATCTCGCGCAATCCTGTGCTGTGAGTCATTTTGAAAATCGGCGGCATGGCAAAGATGCCGACAATAATAATCGCCGAGATCGCGCTGAGGGTGGCCAAAGTGACCGCCTAGCCCGGCAGCCCCGCGAGCATGTTATGCCTGGCACCATGGCCGTCGGAATGGCTGATCGTGGCCGATAATTCGGGCAGAGCCAATAGCGGCAAGAG
>JBDNBY010000044.1:0-14719 GCA_039767595.1 Paracoccaceae bacterium
GCCCCATGGCCACACTTCGCACAGCGGCCCATCCACCGAGCGCAGCACAATCGAGAGGCTCAGCAGCGCGCCGCTTGTGATCAACCCGCGTGCGGTGCGCGGTGCGGGCGCGCGCAACATAAGGCCATAGACCACCATCGCCACGGGCAACGCCGCATAGCCCGCCGAGACGCCAATAATCGGAACTTGGGCCACCAGCGGTGTGATCAACGCGGCCGCGGCGAAAAATACCAATAGCGCGCCCATGCGTCCCGCGGCCCCAAGCGATAAATAATCGCGGTTCGCCACATCTAAATACAAGATCGCAAAGGCAAAAATCGGCACGACATCAGCCAGCATTGACCAACGATCGGCAAACGTATGAAAAGCAAAAGAGCCGCAACCAATCGCCGCCAAAATCAGGGTTAAGTGCCGCGCCGCCCGGACATCCTTGACCCTTGGATAGATATAGAGCGCCGCCATGACAAAGGCCGCATTGCTCAGCGCATTCAACGGCTCGGCCCAAAATCCCGCCCCGAGGCGCTCACAATACAGATCGATCGGGGCGGTCCAATTCATTATTGCAGCTTTGCCATAGGCCCCGTGGATTGGGCCGCCAAAGCAATCGCATCGCTCAGCTCAATCGACCGATCAAAGAGGGCACGATTGATGATCGCCCCCGAGATATGCGGCAAATATTTAATCCGCGCCAAATCATCCAAATCCCGCACCATTCCGCGGGCAATCACTGGTGCATTGGCATAATCTGCCAGCCGCGTGGCCAATGCAAAACTATCCTCGCGCGGATTAAACTTTGCCGTGACATCCGTCACAACAATGGCCGCCAGCGGATCCTCGACATAGCGATCGACAAAGGCCTCGGGCGTGAATTGTGACGCCTCACGCCACCCTTTGCCCACGACATACCCATCGGCGACATCCACTGCCAAGACAATTTGATCGGGGAAAAATTTGCAAGCTTGCTTCACAACATCCGGCTGCGTGATTGCCACGGTCGAGACCACAATGCGCCCTGCCCCTTTGTCAATCCACTCCGCGATCGTATCATATGTCCGAAAGCCGCCGCCCAGTTGGATCGACGCATTGGTCGAGCGGATCATCCCTTCGAGAATTTCGTTGTTGTTGCCCTGCGATGCCACCGCATCGAAATCCGTCACTTGGATCCAATCTGCGCCGGCATTGGCAAATTCTTTGGCCTTTTCAAGGGGATCAACATGCCAAATCTGCGGCTCGTCCAAATGCCCATTGAACAAACTGACACAGCGCCCATTGAGAAGTTCAATTGTAGGATAAACGATCATCATAAACCTCATTTCTTTGCGTTAAGGTCACAATACACAGTTTCATATGTCAGAAATGCGAAAACCCGCCACAACATGTGACGGGTTCGACATCTTTAAAGAGAAAACCAAGATTACTTAATCTTGCCTTCCTTGTATTCGACATGCTTGCGCACAACGGGATCGTATTTACGGACGACCATTTTTTCCGTCATTGTGCGTGCGTTTTTCTTTGTCACGTAAAAGTGACCTGTGCCTGCTGAAGAGTTCAGGCGGATTTTGATTGTGGTTGGCTTCGCCATCTCATCACCTATAGTTGTTGGCCGCCTGAAGAGCGGAAGAATTCATATGAAAGGCTCTTTTAGCCAAAGCAGCGTCAGAGTCAACGACGATTTCAGAATTTTTATGCAAAGAAAACGCCCCGCTCCCACACCGCAAGACGACCTCCCGTCACGACAAGGTTCAAGCGTATGGAGTGCGGCGAGGCTATAAGCTGGATTTTGTCACGAATACATTCGTGGATGACTATTCCTCTTGAGCCATGATTGCCCATGACCCTCTAGCTGCCAACCCGACCTTGGGCTAAGGCGCCCATACAAGGTCCTATTTGGCATTGCTCCAAGTGGGGTTTACCATGCCTGCCGCGTTGCCGCCGCAGCGGTGGGCTCTTACCCCACCCTTTCACCCTGACCTATGCGAGCATAGGCGGTTTGCTTTCTGTGGCACTTTCCGTCGCGTTACCGCGCCTGGGCGTTACCCAGCACTTTTGCCTTATGGAGTCCAGACTTTCCTCGGATCCGAAAACCCGCAGCCATCCGCCTCACCGCGGGGATGCGATAGCGGGTTTTGCGCCCTGTGTCTATAGCGTCACCGGCATCAGGTGATGTGTATAAAAACCATTGACCTAAAAAAGCCGTGATAACAGCTCCAATAACCTCGCCCCCCAAGGCGATGCCATAAAGTCCTGCAACTTTAGTCCAGCATCCGCATATGACCCCAACCCAACAGGAAAGGCGATGGTCCCAGTCAACACGCCAACAGCAACGCGCACCGTACGCGCCGTGGTGAAATAGGCGGCATCCTCTTTCTCAACACGGTCTGCACTTAGATCTTTTAATAGGATAAGATCACCTCGAATATCCATCGCGAGGCTTTCACTGGACGCATTCGCAATCAGTGTGCCTGCCTCCTCCAAGGCATCGACAATCTCCCCCTCGATCAAGGCGCTGTTGCGCATTTTGCGCGTGGCAATCTCTTTGACCTCGGGATGATCCAACAAACATCCAATTGCGGCATCAAGATGCTCTAAAATAGGCTTGGAAATTGGGTCATGATGGGGATCGCCCAGCGCCTCTTCTTGCCATGTGGCAACGATCATTCCGCGACATCTGACGGCAATCGACTGTAATCGTCCCGCCATATGGGCATGTCGTTCGACCGCACGGTGCAATTTGCGCCGAACGGGTTCGAGTAAATTGGCGCTATTGCCCTCCATATCCTGAATTTGATCAGCGGCCTCTGCAATTTCAAAGGCAGCTTGCTGCAATAGTGTATCAGCCGCATCGACATATTGCGCTTCGTACAACCGCCCCGTTTGGGCATCTTGTCGGATTTCACTGCCCATCGGCGTCTGTTCGGCAAGACGCGCCGCGCGCGTTTGATCAATAATCGCATTCAATTGCGATAGGTCACTCGACTCCCAAGCATCATCGGCATCCTTATGCGCCAGCGCCTTGAGGATATCCCAATCAGGGGCATCACCGCGCAGGGCACGGTCATAGAGGTCGATAAAAAACGCCCATGGCGCATTTGGCTCAGCCTGTAATTTTTCGCGCAAGCCCTGCCATTCATCTGCAAACGGATTGTCATCATCAGGCCATAACGGCACATCCGCATCAAGAACAGCTACGTCGCGTTGAACACGTTCCACATCCTCAGCCACAATCGTGGACAACAAGCGGCCGCCAGAACCAAAAACATCATTCTGTGCACCGCTTACGATATTGGCGATGCTAAGTAACGGAAGTTTGCCCACAGTAACCGCAACGCGTGCGGCCAGTATCGGAGCTCCATTTGCTCCTGCATCCGCAGCTGTGTCTGAGGCCGATAAAACAGCGCTTCCAGCATCGGACTTACTTGCTGAAAAAGTCGCTTTTTGACGATCGATGCGAGACATTATGTGAAGCAATAAAATAGGTAGCGCTGTCACCGCGAATTGTCGTGGCCACTCAGAAAAGGTAAATTCATCCCATGCGAAGGGTAGGACACGTGCGGCGGCGCGGTGGGCGACCCACACGGCCATGGCGCGGCCCGTCTCTTCGCCATGCGTCCTAATTTGCGCATCGAGCCACGCTAAAAGCTGTTCTTTATCCATCCGTGACCCTCCTCATCTATCGGGCACACAGTGGCGCAGGCTTGGCGCGATCACAAGGGTAAACTACACCATATGCGTGTGACTGTAGCGCGGCTCGGGATGCTAGGCTGTGGCCGCCTCGACCGCCGTGACCACGTGATCCACGGCATGCGTGAGGATCGTTTCATCCTCGCTCTCGGCCATCACGCGGATCAGGGGCTCTGTCCCAGATTTGCGGATCACCAGCCGGCCATTGCCCGCCAACTGCGCCTCGGCCGCTGCAATCGCTTGCGTGACGCCTGCGTCCTCGAGTGGCACCTGCCCCTCTTGGTAGCGGACGTTTTTCAACAGCTGCGGCACTTTTTCAAACTGTGTCGCCAAAGTGCTGGCGCGTTGGCCCGATTGCACCATCTCGGCCAAGAACTGCAGCCCCGCCATCAGGCCATCGCCGGTGGTCGCGTAATCCGTCATGACGATATGGCCCGATTGCTCGCCGCCTAAGTTTAGACCTTTGGCGCGCATTTCCTCGACCACATAGCGATCCCCGACTTTGGTGCGGGCCAGATCCCCGCCGCGGGCCTGCATGAACCGCTCGAGCCCCAAGTTCGACATGATCGTCGCAACGAGTGTGCCTTGGATCAAGCGCTGCTCTTCCATCCAGCGCCCCGCCAAGAGCGCCATCAGCTGATCGCCATCGGCCACTTGACCATTCTCATCAATCAAGATGATCCGATCCGCATCCCCATCCAAACAGACGCCCACATCCGCGCCATGCGCCACGACCGTCTGCGCGGCGATCTCTGGGGCCGTTGAGCCGCAGTTTTCATTGATATTCGATCCATTTGGGGACACGCCCACAGGGATCACTTCAGCGCCCAATTCCCAGAGCACTTCGGGGGCGGCGCGATAGGCGGCACCGTGCGCACAATCGATCACGACTTTGAGACCGCTGAGGGACAAATGCGCTGGAAATGACGATTTCACCCGCTCCACGTACCGATGCAGCCCGTCATCCACTCGCTTGGCCCGTCCAATATTTTCGGGGCGTGCAGGGCGGATCATCCCATCGATCATCTGCTCGATTTCAACCTCGGCTTGATCCGAGAGTTTGAACCCATCTGGGCCAAAAAACTTAATGCCATTGTCGTGATGCGGATTGTGCGAGGCTGAGATCATGATCCCAAAATCCGCCCGCATCGAGCGCGTCAATAACCCCACCGCCGGCGTCGGAATAGGCCCCAGCAGCAGCACATTCATCCCCGTCGAAGTGAGCCCCGCCGTCAGCGCATTTTCAAACATATAGCCAGACAGGCGCGTGTCTTTGCCAATCACCACGCGGTGCACCCCTTCGGCGTCATTGCGGAAATAACGACCTGCAGCGGCCCCAATGCGTAGGGCGACATCCGCCGTCATCGGGAAGGTATTCGCCGTGCCTCTGACCCCGTCCGTTCCAAATAATTTACGTGCCATCTTGATCTATCCCCTTACACATCACGTCATCTCAGACGCGTGCATCGCCTGCCATAATCGCAGCGCCTGCATCGTTTCATCCACATCATGCACGCGAAGCACCTGCACCCCTTGCGCCGCGGCAAATAATCCAACTGCGACTGAGCCGGGCATTCGGTCTGCGGCTACCTGAGCCCTGCCAATCGTGCCAATAAACCGCTTTCGCGACACGCCAAGAAGGACCGAGACCCCCAAAGAGTGAAATAAACTTAATCGGTGCAACAACGCAAGGTTATGCTCTTGGGTTTTGCCAAATCCAATGCCGGGGTCGATGATGATATCGCCGCGCGCAACGCCCATCTCAACCAGCGCCGCAATGCGCTGCTCCAAAAAATCATACACATCTAAAAGGACGTTCTCATAGCGCGGATTATCTTGCATCGTCTGCGGGTCCCCTTGGGCATGCATAATGCACACGGGCACCCCACGCTGCGCCACAAGCGGGGCCAACGCCGCGTCATAGGTAAAGCCAGAGACATCATTGATCACATGCACCCCAAGGTCCAAGCCGCGCTGCGCCACCGCGGCCTTGCGCGTATCTAGGGAAATGACCAAATCGCGATGCTGCGCGGCCAAGGTGATCGCCTCTTGCACGCGAGAGATCTCTTCATCCGTAGGGACCGTGACCGATCCAGGCCGTGTCGACTCGCCGCCAATATCAATCAGCCGAGCGCCGCTTTGGGCGATCTGCGCAACGCGTGCGCGCAAGGCCGGCCCTTGATGATGGACGCCGCCATCTGAAAAACTATCGGGGGTCACATTCAGTACGGCCATCACCTGCATATCAGTGACCACCTCGCCGCCGATGTGGCGCGGCGTGGCCCAGTTTTGCCGAATGCTGCGCGGCACGTCATCATATGAGATCAGTTTTGAGGGGTGACCGCGCTCGATCTGTTCGACGGCTGTAATACGCAAAGCCGTCGCTGCGAAGCCAGCGCAGTCAGGTGCCGCATCTTGGGGCAAACTCAACACAGGACGGTAATAGATCATGTGTCCAGTCATTGACCGCTTTTTGCCCCGACACAAGGGCCTGCATTTACGTCTTGGGCGATTTTTCGCCCAAGTGTGTAACATTGCGCATATCTGCAATGGGCACGTTCGTCAGGTTGCGCACCGATGCCACAGGCCATTGCCGCGCAAACCACTGGGCCATCGCAGCGCTGCCACGCCGAGCGAGGCCGTCGATCTCGACTTGATCCAAGATCATTTTACTGGGCGCCCAAATCATCTCGGCCCCTTCGCCCATCGCCCATTCAAACTCTGTGCGGGTCGAGCACACCATCGCTTCGGGCCGCAGCGCAGCAATCCGCCACGCCATTTGATCAAGGCTCAAGAGCCAAATCCGCAACTCTGATTTGGTGGCTGTGCCCACATCCGTGTCGTCCAAGATCGGCACAAAGATTTGGCGCGCGCGCGGCGCGTCTGGATCAACGTGCTGATCATCGCAATAGACCAAGGCAATCGGATCGAGCGGCGGCTGCGCCACGGGCGCACGCGCCGCGTCTTGCGCACCAGAGCGGACTATTTCGACACCCAAGGCACCAGGGCCGCGATCAAGTTTTTCGGCGCGCACAAACACCCGTAGCGCCTGTGGCTCTTGCAAGATACGGGTCGCGATCCGCTCGGCCAACGTCTCAAGCAAATTCACGCGCTCGGCGGCAATCTCATATTCGATCGCATTGCGGATTTTGTCATAGCTCAAAATCGCGTCAACGTTATCATTGAGGAGATCACTGGGCGCGCGTACTTCAACGACCACGTTGAAACAGACCCGCTGAGCCACGTCCCGTTCGACTTCAAAGGCGCCAATTTCGATATCCACATGGAAATCCCGCAGGGAAATACGATCATGGGGATCTTGGGGCGCGGTGGCAATCGCCCGCTCTAGGGGGTGGGCAAATGCCGTGGCTGCATCTTCGCTCATGAGATTTCCTATCGATCAATGCGCGCGGCTTAGCATTCATATGTCAATTTGACTAGTCAAACGAGCGACATGCCTGCGCGAAATGCGACGTTTAGGATTGACGGTAAAAATGATGCGCGCCAATACTGCGCGTGCGCTCAAACACGCGGGCCCAGCGGGGGTTCACAGCTCGGGTGTGATAAAATGTGGCGCCTTTGGTAATGTCATCAACCTCACCGCCCAAGACAAGCGCGGCAATCTTACGCAATTTTTCATGCACTTTGGTATTGTTGATATACTCTGGGCGGCCATCGCAAGTGTAGGTAAACTGACAGGCGAATTTACGGCCGGTGCCTTGGTTGATCACTGCACAGACACTGTCTGGAAACCGAGGTGAGGAGACGCGGTTTTTAATCACTTCGGCCACAGCGAACTGGCCTTGCAATTTCTCGCCGCGCGCTTCGAAATACAGCGCCTCTGCCATGCACTCAATGGACTTTGTGCTGCGCGGGCGCGCCATTTGATCGAGATACTCATCCGTCATTTTGAAGGACGTGCCAGCCAATTGCTGCGCCTCGCGGCCATAGGTGATAAGCGGCGTGATCCGCTGCGCGTAATCGATCAACGCTTTTGCCTCATAGGCATACAGACCTTGAATGATTGCGTCATTCGCGCTGGCTGATTTCGGCGTAAGCAACGCTGCCACCATTGCAGGGACAGCCAATATCATAGTGAATTTCATAGCAGTTTCTTAGGTTCTTGCAGTTCGAAGTGTCTTACTCAAAGCCTGCTGTGGAACCTAGTGCAGCTTGGTTACCATAGGATTACTTTTCCCCTAGATGTGGCAAAAATACCCCGTTTATCGGGGTAAAATGCTCATTTACACACCTTTGGATAGATCTGAAATCGCAAAATGCGCTGCAATCAAACGGGCGACCGGGACTCGAAACGGGGAGCACGAGACGTAATCAAACCCTTCGGAGCGGCAAAATGAGATCGCATCGGGCTGCCCCCCATGCTCACCGCAAATCGAGAGGACGATTTTTTTATCATGCGCCCGACCGCGGGCTGCGGCGATACTCACCAACTCGCCCACGCCATCGACATCAAAGGTATGAAAGGGGTCTTCGGGGTAGACGCCCGCTTGGACATATTCCCCCATAAACCGCCCCGCATCATCGCGCGACAGGCCATAGGTCATCTGTGTCAAATCATTCGTGCCAAAACTCAAAAAGGCCGAATATTCCGCGATATCACCGGCACGCAGGGCGGCGCGCGGCGTTTCCACCATGACGCCCAGCCGATAATTGAAATCGCGCTTGCGCTCGGATTTCACATCTTGGGCCACGGCATCAATGCGGCGTTTGACCAGCTCGACTTCGCGCTGCGCACTGACCAAAGGGATCATAATTTCCGGTACAATCTGCGCCCCGCGATCGCGGGCGTCCAGAGTTGCCTCGAAAATCGCGCGGGCCTGCATGTCATAGATCTCGGGCACCGTGACGCCCAAACGCACACCGCGCAGACCCAACATTGGGTTATGTTCATGCAGCTCTTCGATCCGCGCGACCACCTCAGAATTGGGCAAATCCAATATCGCCGCAAGGTTGCGTTGATCGGCGCGGCTGGTGGGTAAAAATTCGTGCAACGGCGGATCGAACAGTCGGATGCACACAGGATGACCATCCATGATTTCAAACAAAGCGGCAAAGTCCGCACGCTGCATCGGCAAGAGCCGCTCGAGCACGGCTTTGCGATCTTGGGATTTGCGCGCGAAAATCATCTCGCGCATCACATCCAAACGCCCCTCTTCAAAAAACATATGCTCTGTGCGACACAGGCCGATGCCTTCGGCGCCAAAATTGCGCGCTGTTTGCGCATCTTTGGGCGTGTCGGCATTGGCGCGCACAGCGATATCGCGAAAATCATCAGCCCAAAGCAGCAGCTCTTGCAACGCATCATTCAAGGCCGCCTCAATCATATCAGGCGCGCCGGCCAAGACATGGCCCTGCGTGCCGTCGATCGTGATCAAATCCCCTTCGCTCAAAAGGACGCCCGTTTGCGTCGAGAGGGTTTTGAGGCGATGATCAATGACCATATCCGACACGCCCACCACACAGGGCACGCCGATGCCGCGCCCAATCACCGCCGCATGGCTCGTTAGGCCGCCGCGTGCCGTCAGCACCCCGCGCGCCGCATGCATGCCGCGAATATCCTCTGGCGTGGTTTCAGGGCGCACTAAGATACAGGCCTCGTCGCGCGCGGCACACGATTGCGCCTCGGCCGCGCTAAAGACGATTTTACCGGTGGCCGCCCCTGGGCTGGCGGCAATACCTTGGCCAATAATATCGCGTGTGGCCGTCGGAGCCACTTGCCGGTGCAGCAATTCTGAGATCGCCGTTGGATCAATCCGCATGATCGCCTCGCGGCGGTCGATAATCTCGTCTTTGGCCAGCGCGACAACAATCTCAACGGCGGCCCGTGTGTTGCGATCCACGCGCACCCCGTCGAGTAAATGGACCACGCCGTTTTCAAGAGTGAACTCTAGTTGCATTTCCTCGCGCAAGCGGCGGCGTACAATTTTATGAATATCCCGAAGCTGCGCTGTGATCTCAGGCACGACATCCTCGAGCGCGGGGCCGCGCGCATCCGTCTCGATGTAATAGGCCTGCGCATCTCCGCGCAATGCTTCGCGGCCTTGGCTTTGCTCTAAAAACCGCCCCTCGACAGCGGCCTGCCCTGTTTGCGAATTGACGTATTGAATGACCCCAGAGCCGCTAAGCCCCTCACCGATCCCGAGGGCCATTTGCTGCACCACAAGACCCAAGCCGGCGTCCGCAGGGGCGCCTTTGGCTTGACGCAGCAACCGTGCCGTGGTGCCATCCCACGCCTTGGCCATCGACTGCAATACGGCCCTGAGCTGCACACTGCGCGATTGTGGGAACGGTTCATCCATTTCCAATTCAAACGCTTCAAGCATCGCGCGCAGGGCCTCTGGATTGGCCTCGTCAAACCCTTCGAACATATCTGGATCAAGACGGGCCACTTGGATCGCATAGGTCCGCACAAAGCGGCAATAAAGACGCGTCGCCGCCTCTTTGCCCAAAGCCTCGGACAAGGTGACATAGCGCGCGTCATTCATCCCTATGTTTAAAATCGCACTGGGGCCGCCCCAATCCGCGCTCTCGGACGAGGGCCGCGCACAGCACAGAACATCGTCGTCCAATAGGTCAAGGATCTCTTGAGTGGGATCCATGTGACCCGTCGCCATCGCACGCACCCCGTCAAAGGACATCGCGACCGTGGGCGGCACAGGCAGATCCAAACGCACCAACCGCTGTAGACATTTGGCACGTCCCCCATGGCTGATAGCGGACATGCGCGCCGTGGGCGTAATTTTCGTAAACAGATCTGCCTGGGTCACGCGAAAGCACCTTTTTGCCTAAAGTTACTGCACTGCAGAAAAATAACAAGCCTTTGCGCGACACAACACACACAAATGCGCCCGCGCATCATAATATCAACATGTTATGTGCCGCAAAATCAGTGCGGCACGCAGGGCGCGCTTATCCCTCGAGCCGCGTCAAATCGGCAATGGGCGCGCACAACTGGCGGATCTGGCTGAGCAAATTGAGGCGATTGCGCCGCAGAACATCATTCTCGGTGTTCACTTGGACATCCTCAAAAAATCCATCTAGCGGCGCCCGAAGACCGGCCAAAGCCTGCATCGCGGCAGAGAAATCCTCAGAGCCCAGCGCGGCCTCAATCGGGGCCGTGGCAGTGTCGACCGCAGCAAAGAGGGTCTTTTCACTTTGCGTTTCGGTGAATTTCAAATCCGCCCCAAAAGAATATTCAACGCCGTCTTTTTCCTCGGCTTGCGACAGGATATTGTTGGCGCGTTTGAACGCTTGGACGAGGTTTTCACCATCATCCGTGCCCAAAAACGCCGCCAAAGCCCGCGCGCGCGCCACCAAAAGGTAGAGATCATCGGCGCCTTGTGCGGCCAAACAGGCATCAATCACATCGTGGCGCATGCCCTCTTCGCGCAAGAAGACCTTCAAACGATCATGGAAAAAAGCCAAGACACTGGCACTATCGGCGCGGCTGTCGGCTTGGGAAATAATCTGTGTCAAACTCAAACGCAGATTGTTTTCCAAAATCAACCGGATCACCCCCAAGGCCGTGCGCCGTAGCGCAAAGGGATCTTTGGATCCTGTGGGCTTTTCATCAATGGCCCAAAATCCCGCGAGCATGTCCAACTTATCGGCCAATGCAACAGTCACAGAGATCGCCGCGGTCGGCACATCATCCGAAGGGCCCAGCGGCGAGTAATGCGCCTCGCAGGCCTGTGCGACATCTTGCGGCAGACCAGCGGCCTGCGCGTAATAGCGGCCCATCAACCCTTGGAGTTCAGGGAATTCATAGACCATCTCAGAAGATAGATCCGCCTTTGCAACCCGCGCCGCTTGGGCGGCCAACACAGGATCGGCGCCTGTGATCGCGCTGAGCGTCGTGGCAAGGGTGTCAATACGATCGATCCGCTCTTTTTGAGAGCCCAGTTTATTGTGGAAGGTCACATTGGACAATCGCGCCGTCCATGCCTCAAGCCCATCTTGGGTGGCCACGCGCACATCATTGTCCCAAAAGAATTTCGCATCCGCCAGCCGCGCGGAGAGGACCTTTTGATTACCGGCCAAAATCGTCGCGCCGTGATCGGCCGTCTCGCGATTGGCAACGGTGATAAATTTTTCAATGCGCCCCGTTTTTGGATTGCGCACGGAGAAGAATTTTTGATGTTCCTTCATCGACGTCTGAAGCACTTCGGCCGGCAAATCGAGGAATTCATCATCGATTGACCCCATCAACACCACGGGCCACTCGACAAGGCCTGCAACTTCTCGCAACAATCCACTATCTTCTACAACATCAAGCCCTGCCGCAAAGGCGATCGTCGTGGCGTCATTCCAAATCGCATCCGCGCGCTCTTGCGGATCAAGCATCACATAGGCGCGTTTGAGATCGGCGCAATACCCGTCAAACTCGGTCACAATGATCGGGTCAGGGGCATGAAAACGGTGCCCATAGGTGACATTCCCACTGGCAATCCCATCGATGTTGAGGGGCACAATCTCGGCGCCATCTTCGCGGCTCAAAACGCAGACAATCGAATGCAAGGGCCGCACCCAGCGCAGGCTACCTGCCCCCCAGCGCATCGACTTGGGCCATGGGAAGTTTCGAATGGCGCTCTCTAGCACCTCGGCGATGATCTGTGCGGCTTCGCGGCCGGGCTTTTCGATCATGGCGTAATAGACTTGGCCCTTTTTCTCATCGCGGATTTCCAAATCCTCTTTGGACACACCCGCGCCGCGCAAAAATCCCTCAAGCGCCTTGTCAGGGGCGCCCACTTTGGGGCCTTTGCGCTCTTCGCGCATGTCAGGGCTGCGATCCAGCACGCCCTCAACAGCCAAAGTCAGACGCCGCGGCGTCGCCAATCCTTGGGCACCGGCATAGGTTAAACCGGCCTCGACCATCCCATCGGTGATGAGTTTTTTAAGATCCTCAGCCGCGCGCGCCTGCATGCGGGCGGGGATTTCTTCACTGAACAGTTCGATCAATAAATTGGGCATTTATTCCCCCTTTGCGGGTGGCTCAGGGCACCCTTGTGGTGTTGGTTGGCCTTTAAACACAACTTCGCCACAGCGATTGAGTTGGTTCCACGCAAAGCCGCGCCCATCAGGGTACATCGCGACCATGCGGTCAATGCCATATTCAATGTTCTCTTGGCCTAAAAACGCAATCGCCGCGCCGCTCTCGAGATCCTCGCCCAAGCGTTCGGCATCAAAACAGCCAAACCATCCTGGCGCGACCAAAGGGACGGCTTTGTCTGTGACAACATAGCTCTCGGTCATCATCGCCATCGAATAGGTCGTCTCAAAGCATGACCGATAGCGAATGGGCGAGCTGCCTGAGTCAATCGCCGTCGCATCGGTGGCCGTGATCGCCTCTGGCTGCCCACTGACCACTGAGGTCAAGAGGACCTGGCCCGCTTGTTCTGCCGGCACCTCCTCGTAATAGGCATAGACCTGCAGGTAATACATACCAATCCCTGCCGCGATGCCGCTGGTGATCAGAACCGCACTTAGAAATTTCCCGAAACTCATGACGCCTCTCCTTGGGCCAGATAGCCGCCTGCAGTGGTTAAGACAAAGGCGTCGGCGCATTGTTTGGCCAAGGCGCGGACACGGCCGATATAGGCCTGCCGCTCGGTCACCGAAATCACGCCGCGCGCATCAAGCAAGTTAAATATATGAGAGGCTTTGATACACTGGTCATAGGCCGGATGGGCCATGATAATCCGCTTGCCCGTTTTGGGATCCATATGCTCTTGGGCCAAGATATCTTGGCACTCTTGCTCGGCCTCAACAAAATGGCGCAACAACACCTCGGTATTGGCGGTGTCGAAATTCCAACGGGCGTATTCCTCTTCGGTCTGTTTGAACACATCCCCATAGCTCAGCGCGATGGCCGCCTCGGGATCATTAAACGGCATGTCCATCACATGGTCGATGCCTAGAACATACATCGCCAAACGCTCAAGGCCATAGGTCAACTCGCCCGACACAGGGTGGCAATCATGACCGCCCACTTGTTGGAAATAGGTGAATTGCGACACTTCCATGCCATCGCACCACACTTCCCAACCCAGCCCCCAAGCGCCGAGCGTTGGGCTCTCCCAGTCATCCTCGACAAAGCGAATATCATGCAGCGCCATATCAATGCCAATCGCCTCAAGCGAGCCAAGATAAAGCTCTTGTAAATTGGGCGGGCTGGGTTTGATCAACACTTGATATTGGTAATAATGCTGTAGGCGGTTGGGGTTCTCACCATAGCGCCCATCGGTTGGACGGCGCGAGGGCTGAACATAGGCGGCGGCCCACGGGCGCGAGCCTAAGCTGCGCAGCGTTGTCGCAGGATGAAATGTCCCAGCCCCGACCTCCATATCATAAGGTTGCATAATGGCACAGCCATGGTGCGCCCAATAAGATTGCAGTCGTAGAATAATCTCTTGAAAGGATTTTGGTTTGGTCATCGTTGCCCTCGGCCTTGCTACGGGCTTGTTACTTTGGCATGCACGGCCCGTCAATCACTCTTACGGCGGCATGTGGTGGGCGCAACGCCGCATGTTGCGCCGCGTGCGGCCCATTTATCAGATATTTACACTATGCAATTATGTTCAAGGGATTATAGTTCGCCGGACTGTAACGTTTCATTTCAAGGTTTCTCATGCGTCACGCTTTTACACTGTTGATTTCTTTGTGCCTCACTTTGGCGTTTGCCCTAGGTCAGTCCGGTCGCGCCAACGCGCAAGACGCCTATTTCGTGCGGTTCCAAGCGGAACCCTCCGCAGATGAGGCCATCACCGAAGCGCGCCGCTATGCGCAAACCCTCTCGGATGTGACGGTGTACGAGCTAACAGGCGGATGGTACGCGCTGGCGCTTGGCCCTTATTCGCAGCCATTTGCCGAGCTCACTGCGCAATCCTTGGCGCTCTCTGGTGCGATCCCCCAAGATAGCTTCATCGCCTCAACGTCCGATTTAGGCGCACAGATTTGGCCCACCGCAACGCAAAATGCGACGCAAAGCACAGGGCAAAATGCAGCCCAAAGCACAGCC
>JBDNBY010000045.1:0-26054 GCA_039767595.1 Paracoccaceae bacterium
CGGTCGCTCAACCATATGAGCAAAGAATTTCAAAAGGTTATGACTGATCTCTCAACCGAGCTGAAATCAGTATACAATGCAGATGCTGTCGCACTTGTGCCTGGGGGCGGGACATTTGGCATGGAGGCCGTCGCACGCCAATTCGGCCAAGGGGCCGATGTCCTTGTCGTGCGCAATGGATGGTTTTCCTATCGTTGGAGCCAAATTTTTGATGCTGCCGCTAACGCAAAATCAACGACCGTCCTCAAGGCGCGGATGATTGGCAATGGCACACTCGCGCCATTTCGCCCCGCCGAAATCGAAGACGTGGTCGCGCAGATCAAAAGCACAAAACCCAATGTCGTCTTTGCCCCGCATGTCGAAACATCGGCCGGTGTGATTTTGCCCGACGACTACATCACACAAATGGCCGCAGCCGCCCATGAAGTCGGTGCCATCATGGTGCTGGATTGCATTGCATCGGGCTGTGTGTGGGTGGATATGAAGGCCTGCGGCGTTGATGTTTTGATCTCAGCCCCGCAAAAAGGATGGTCTGCCTCGCCTTCTGCGGGTCTTGTCCTCTTGTCCGAGCGCGCGGTTGAAAAAATGAACGACACAACATCAGACAGTTTTGCCATCGATTTGAAAAAATGGCACAGCATCATGCAAACCTATGAAAATGGCGGTCATGCCTATCACGCCACGATGCCGACAGATGCCCTTCGGGCGTTTCGCGACACAGTGATGGAAACTCGCGATTACGGCTATCAAAAGCTCAAAGACGCGCAATGGGAACTGGGCAATCGCGTGCGCGACTATTTGGCCGATAAAGGCATCCAATCCGTTGCCGCCACAGGATTTACTGCGCCAGGCGTTGTCGTCAGCTACACCAATGATCCCAACATCCAAAACGGGTCAAAATTCTCGGCCAAAGGCATGCAAATCGCCGCCGGTGTGCCACTGGCCTGCGATGAACCCGAAGAGTTCAAAACCTTCCGGCTGGGTCTCTTTGGCTTGGACAAGCTGTACGATGTGGACAGCACAATGACCCGCCTCACCCGCGTCCTGGACGACGTTCTTTAATATGCCGAAATAGATTGATGCGGAACATTCAATAATAGATCGCATCTATGATATGCTTATATTATGCATTTTTCATTAGATGCAATTATAAACGCCGAACAGTTAACCATGGGTTGATGTTGAACCTGTGACATTCCGCACTGCGCGGATGCCCCGCAACACTAACCGCCGTATAAAATGCACCATTGCCTTCAAAGCTTGATACACTTTCGGCATTTTGGGAATGAATATACTGTCGGTTCAGAGGACCTATTATGAACGATACACCTGCTTCGGACGAAATTGACCTTACAGAGCTATTCTCAACATTGTGGAATGCAAAATGGCTGATTTTTTGGTGACAGCGGGCGCAGTATTTGCCACAGCGGTCTTGCTCTCAGTCTCCGCTTTGCAAAAAAATGATACGAAATACGTGCAAAGCTACGTCGACATTACAGGAATTACCGACGCGCAATATCCCAACGGCATGTCATTTTCGCCAACGGATCTCACATCTTCAGATATTGTCTCAAGACTGTTGGAAGCCTATCCAGCCCTGGATCTAGAGACCATGAGCGAAAGTATTCGCGCAGAATATGGCCATCCTGGCTCGAGGGCGCTGCGGAGCGAGTGGAATGCAGCACTGAAACAAGCGCAGGACAACGATGCCTCGATTGAGCAAATTCAAGAGCTGAACCAAACCTATCAAAATGAATTGACGCGGCTGAATTCAGGTTCAATCTCTATTTCTATCACGCACCGCGCTTTGGGTGTGAATGAAGCTACCGCAATCTCGATCGCTCAAGATCTCCCAAGAATGTGGCAAACTGTCTTTGTCTAAAAACACAAAGTGGCGCTGCCACCGTCGATTGCAAATATTGATACGCGAAACGTACCGAAGGGCATTACATCTCCCAGTGATCTGTTGCTCATTCAGCTTTATGTCGAAAGGCTCAAAAGGGCCCTCAGCGTGGTAATGGAAACTCCAAGGTTGGCGACATTGCAATCGCCCAGCGGCTACAATGCAGAGCAGCTGTTATTCGATGCCGACCGGTTCCTCAAATTTCAACTGAACCCCGTCATGGCCGCTGAATTGAATCAAAATGATCCGCTTGTTCAATCTCGCCTGCGCATGTTTAGCCTCGAAAAGCGGCGGCTTGAGAGTATCAAAGCCAATGTGAGCCAAAGCATAAACGAATTAACAACACTCCAAAATGCGTCTGTCGGGCGTGTTAATGGACAGCAAGGGTCAAATGAGGCACAATCGTCACAACTTGCGTTGAATAAGGATGCTTTATCGTCCGTCATCAACCTTGCTCAAAAGGCGCAGCTCAATGACTATCTCGTCGAACTTTTCACTAAATCGGATGAGCTTGCGACCCAATTGGCCGACATTGACATGGAAGTTGGCAAGCTGACATTTGAGCGATTTGAGGGAGTGACCGTTGATTTATCTATGATTACAGCTGAACTAAACAGCCTGATTACTGAGTTTGACCTTCTCATGGACGTTTGGACCAATGAAAGCCTGCGTGCATCTCAAGAAATGTACAAGGTCGCCGTTCCAGCGCAGCTATATGGGAATGAGCTTGAGTTCAACGAACGCTCTGCCCTCATGCTGGCGTTGGCGACGGTTCTTGGTCTATTCGTCGCCATGGCAATCGCACTCATCAGCGCCTCGGTAAGACAGAAAAACAAAGCCGCCTGAACGCAGTCATTCAAGAGTAAGGCGAGTATTTCGGACAGTGTCTCTGCCTGCTTCTGATGTGAGTGGTATGCACACTTGATCTTGCACGACTAGATGGTTCCCAAGAATAACAAACGCTCGTTTTACGAGGTTTCTACAAGACTTGGGCGAGCACGGTCGTTTTAGTGTTCCACCCTATGGCGAACGCTATACAAACATCTGAATGAGAGAAGGTTTTGGTGCGGTCGAGAAGACTCGAACTTCCACTCCGGTTAAAGAACAGCGACCTCAACGCTGCGCGTCTACCAATTCCGCCACGACCGCACTGTCTTGGTGGTGGGGCGTACTTACTGATTATTTTTCCCACTGTGAAGAGGCAAAATGCATTTTATTTCTTTTTTCATCTCAGGATCATCGCATCTGTAGAGGAGACTGGCCGAGGCCAATAAGAACTGCATATTGGCAAGCCGCATTAGAACGCTTAGATACGTCCCACCAACATAGGACATAGAAATGGTTGATTGGCTCCATAGCGCATCTGTACAAGACTACCCGCAAGCCTTGGCTTGGATGGAGGAGCGTGCGGCGCAGATCTCTGCCGGCACTGCGCCAGAGGCGATTTGGCTGCTCGAGCATCCTTCATTATATACTGCCGGCACCTCGGCGGATCCGGCCGATTTGCTCAAACCCGATCAATTCGATGTGTTTCAAACAGGACGCGGCGGTCAATATACGTATCATGGACCGGGGCAGCGGGTGATTTATGTCATGCTTGATCTGAAAAAACGTGGCGGTGATATTCGCAAATTCGTCCAAGAGTTAGAGCATTGGGTGATCGCAACTCTGGGCGAGTTTGGTGTCACAGGTCACATTCGCGACGGCCGCGTCGGCGTATGGGTTGAACGCCCTGACAAGGCCGCCACAATTCCAGGACAGATCGCTGAGGATAAAATCGCCGCCATTGGCATTCGCGTGCGCAAATGGGTCAGTTTTCATGGCATATCAATTAATGTTGAGCCGGATTTGACGCATTTTGACGGCATCGTGCCGTGTGGCTTGTCGCAATACGGTGTAACGAGCCTTGTTGATTTGGGCCTGCCGGTGGCTATGGATGACGTGGATGTCGCCCTGCGCAAGACCTGCCCCTTCGAGGCCATGCCCTAAAAAACGTATGCATTTGCATGCATGCGACAAAGCGTCCCTTCAATAATGGCCAAAAGGCGCATTTTGGGCATTTGCCGTTTGAAATCCCTATGCTAGAGAAGGGCCATGTGACTCTGTACGCAGAGTTTTAGAGCAACTTGAGGAGGCCAACATGGCAGACGCAGCCATTCATAGCCACGATCATGAGGACAACCGTGATTTCTTCACGCGGTGGTTTATGTCAACAAACCACAAAGATATTGGTATTTTGTACCTTGTCACCTCGGCCATCGTCGGTTTTGTTTCAGTACTATTTACCGTTTACATGCGCATGGAGCTTATGGAGCCAGGCGTACAGTACATGTGCCTTGAAGGCGCGCGCATGGTCGCCGACTCGGCCGCGACATGTACCCCAAACGGCCATTTGTGGAATGTGATGATCACCGCGCACGGCGTCTTGATGATGTTTGTAGTTGTGATCCCTGCCCTCTTTGGCGGCTTTGGTAACTACTTCATGCCCCTTCAAATCGGTGCGCCAGACATGGCCTTCCCGCGTTTGAATAACTTGTCCTACTGGATGTATTTCGCGGCCTGTGCCTTGGCGATTTCATCTGTATTTGCCCCTGGCGGCAATGACCAAGCGGGTACGGGTGTTGGCTGGGTTCTCTATCCACCGCACTCGACCCAAGAGACAGGGTTCGCTTTGGATCTCGCGATCTTTGCGGTTCACGTGTCAGGTGCATCATCCATTCTTGGCGCGATCAACATGATCACGACATTCTTGAACATGCGGGCCCCGGGCATGACATTGTTCAAAGTGCCGCTTTTCGCGTGGTCGATTTTCGTAACATCATGGTTGATTTTGCTTGCCCTGCCAGTTTTGGCCGGCGCGATCACGATGCTTTTGACAGACCGTAACTTTGGAACCACGTTCTTTGATCCAGCCGGTGGCGGTGATCCCGTGCTCTATCAGCATATTCTATGGTTCTTTGGTCACCCAGAAGTGTATATCATCATCCTTCCAGGGTTCGGTATTATCTCGCACATCATCGCGACATTCTCGCGCAAGCCTGTGTTTGGTTACCTTCCTATGGTCTGGGCGATCATCGCGATTGGTGTTTTGGGCTTCCTTGTTTGGGCGCACCACATGTACACCGTTGGCATGTCGCTGACGCAGCAGTCATATTTTATGTTGGCCACGATGGTGATCGCGGTACCAACAGGTGTGAAGGTCTTTTCATGGATTGCCACAATGTGGGGTGGATCGATTGAATTCAAAGTGCCGATGGTTTGGGCCTTTGGCTTCCTCTTCCTCTTCACCGTTGGCGGTGTGACAGGGATCGTTCTTGCCCAAGCGGGTGTAGACCGTGCATATCACGACACATATTACGTTGTGGCGCACTTCCACTATGTGATGTCACTGGGTGCCGTCTTTGCGATCTTTGCTGGGATTTATTTCTACTTCAGCAAAATGACAGGTCGCGAGATCCCGTCATGGATGGGTCACTTGCACTTCTGGATGTTCTTCATCGGTGCCAACGTGACGTTCTTCCCGCAGCACTTCTTGGGTCGTCAGGGCATGCCACGTCGCTACATCGACTATCCTGAAGGGTTTGCATTCTGGAACTATATCTCAAGCTGGGGCGCCTTCTTGTCCTTCGCATCATTCGTCTTCTTCTTCTTTGCTGTTGTTTACGCTCTGCTCGCAGGCCGTCGCAACACAGCCGAGAACCCATGGAACGAATATGCAGATACGCTTGAGTGGACGCTTCCATCGCCTCCACCAGAGCACACGTTTGAAATTCTTCCAAAGCAAGAAGATTGGGACAAAGGCCACGCGCATTAATCCCGCATAACACAATGCTTCAAAAGGGCCTCCATTTGGGGGCCCTTTTTTACATGCCCCCACATGCGACAAAATGGTATTTGACGAAAGACACGCACGGCGTACATTTGACCAAGCTTAGTCATTTAATAGATCACATCATGCCCTACCGTTGGACGTATAATTCCGATCACTCACCTGCTCAGCTTGATTTATGGGCGCATAATGCCCTCGCCCCGCGCTGGCTGGCGATCACTGTGCTATCGACGCTTTTTGCGATTTCTATCCCATTGTTTATGGTCTTGGGAACCATCGCATTTTGGGGATTGCTGCCCTTTGTGATTGGCACCGTTGGTGCATTGTGGTTCGGCCTAGAGCGAAACCAAAAACAGCGCTCTATGTATGAAACAATGTGGTTTGGCGACGATAATGTCACATTGCGGCACACCCCCGTCCAAGGCGACCCGCTGGAGTGGGACTGCAATCGATATTGGGCCAAAGTCAACATATACGAGAATAACGGCCCGCTTCGGGATTATGTAACGTTGCGTGGAAATGGCCGCGAAGTGCAAATCGGCGCGTTTTTAACGGATGAAGAACGCCGCGCTCTGTACGGTGATCTCAAGCGGCATTTGACATAGAAGTCCCGTAAAAGTTTACCCTTGCACATCGCGTCAATCCCTTGTTGAACTGCGTTATGTCCAACTCTGCGCATATGTCATCTCCGCACGTGACGGCTGTCACATGTGTCAAAAACGAAGGGCCGTTTTTGCTTGAATGGATTGCCTATCATCAGGTGATCGGCGTCGATACTTTCGTGTTTTATTCCAATGGCTGCGACGATGGCACGGATCACTTGCTTGACCATTTGGCAAAAGCGGGGATCGTCACGCATTTGCCAAACCCCGCCCAAGGTCGCCATTATCAGATGGAGGCGCTGTCAGATGCCCAACACCGCCCCGAGCTGCGCCGCGCGCAATGGGTGATGGTGACGGATGTAGATGAATTCTTGCACATCAAAATCGGTGACGGCCATCTGAGTGATCTGTTCGAGGCCTGTGGCACGCCAGAGGCTCTGTCGATCCCGTTTCAATACTTTGGCAATGGTGGGATTGACGCCTATGTCGATGAACCGATCCTGACGCAATTCACTTGGGCCGAAAACCCCGATTTATACGCCGACCACGTGATGAGCGAAGTCAAAACCCTCACGCATTACAAATTCCCCCTGCGCTATTATGGGGCGCATCGGCCATTCATGAACGAGCAAAGATTACAAAACAAAAAGATCCCACATTGGACGGATGCCTCTGGCCAACAAGTGAATGAGACATTCATCTTTGGCACTCAAAAAGAGCATCGCCGGCAGATCCCCGCTAAAGGCGCGGCGCGCTATGCCAGCCTGCACCACTACGCCCTGATATCAAAATAAAGCTACCACGTCAAAAATGATCGCGGCGATGTGAACCGAGAAAATAGCGCCTTTGACGCTTCGTATTGGAACGAGCGAAACGACTTCGCTTATGAAAATCGTGAAATCTTGCGCCATCTGCCCGCCCTGATGGCACAGATAGGCAGGCTCAAATCCCTCCCCCATGTGGCCACGGCCCATGCGGCCTGCGTCGCCAACCATCGCACCAAAATTGACGCATTAAAAACGACACCACAGTATCAAACTTTATGGGATAGCCTGCCTGCGCGCAGCGTCCCAAGCAGAGCCGAGGCCAACCTCTTCTCCGCTCTGAAAGAGGGGACGACATAATCATAAACCTTGGATTGCCAAAATCGGGAACGACAACTTTAACACAGGCACTGCGCTCAGCGGGTCTAAACGTTGCTGATTACAAAATACCTTCACCCCAAAATAAAGAGGAGGATATCTTTGTCGGCGAATTGATCTATCAAGGGTATTTTGATCATATGAACCCGCTGCATCATTTCGACGGTTATGATGCCATTAGCGAAACCAACGTGTTGCGCGACGGAAAAAAGTGCTTTGGCCGCAAATGGACTACGGCCTATTGACGGTCATTGAAAACCTCTACCCAGAGGTCAAATTCGTCGCAACGACCCGCGATGCCGAAGCAATCTGCGACTCAATGAACCGGTGGCGTGGCATGGGAACGCGGCGCTTGCCCAAATTTAACGTCCTGAGCCTCCCTACGGGGTGGGGCACCGAAGATCGCCACAAGCTTTTGTGGATCACAGGGCATTATACCGCGTTAGAGTGGTTTTTTGCGGGCCGTCAGAATTTCCTCATGTTGGATGTTTCTGCATCTGACGCGCAATCGCGGCTTAGTGAATTTATCGGCCGCGATCTGGCATGGTGGGGCGTCGCCAATGCCAACCGCGCCAAGCGACCAAATGAGCCATGAAGATAACTCTGCATATTGGCCTTATTGGATGCTCCGCGCAGGCACTTGCGACTAAGTTGAGCCGACAGGCAAACGGGTCCAACAGTGTTGCCCCCGCGCATAGCGAGATGAGTAAATCTTTTGTCAAAGCTTTCTATACTGGGCCGCAGGCATTACAGGGGTGGAGCGCCGCCGTGCCGCCCACCCCCATCTCCATATCTTTGCGCCCAAATTGACCCAAGTGATCTGGCCCGCGCATCACATCGCTCAAAATATCGAAACCCTGCGCGCCTTAGGTCACGATCTCGACCTGCGCGCCGTGATTGATAGCCCGCAGGCCATTGCCGCGCGGCTTTATGCCCAACAGATTTTGGCGGGCCGCACTGCGCCCCTGACGTCGGATTTCATCGCGCCACGCGAGGGTATCGCGTCAGAGCAATTGCCAAAGGCATTGGAGTTGGCCCCGCGTATCCTCCCATGGTGCGCGGCGCATCCTATCGACTTTAGCCTCTATGCGCCCAGTAGCGATCACCGCCCGCTCAGCGACGAAACACTTGAGCGTTTGCGCCAGATCAACCTAATGCGGGCACGGCTCAAACAGACTGAGCAATCTGGATACGCCGCCCTGCCCATGGCCAGCTTGCACCAATTGGCCCAGATAGATGGCCCAGCCCTTGATCCAGATCATTTGGGCCCAGTTGTGGCGCGGCTTGCCGCATCGTGGGCACCGGTGCGGCCGTATCTGCCAGATCATCTGATCCAACATGTCTTTGTCCCCTGCTCGCCGCAGATTTGGCAGCCCCCCGTAACAACGCGCGGGTTTCGCCCAAGCGAATACCTTGTCGCGGCTGCTGGGCTAGAGAGGGATCGTTTGGCCGCCACAAAAGAGGAAAAAATCCGCGATATTGGCGAAGCAGTCCTTCATAAAATCAGCAACATTCGCCGCCCCGAGATTGAAGCAGGTTTCACAGGTCAACTGCCTACGTGGGCCAAGCCGACACTCGATGAGCTTATGGAGAGTGGTAAATTCGCCTTTGACCGCCCCATTGAGCGGCCATCGACAGAATTTCCCCTTACGTCAGAGCCCTTTAAAGGCAGCCTGATCATCACCTGCATGAAGAACGAAGGGCCCTATCTGCTCGATTGGCTGGCGTTTCACCGCTCCATCGGGTTTGAGAATTTCATCATCTACGCCAATGATTGCTCAGATGGCACAGACGATATGCTCAAACGCTTAGACGAGCTGGGCGTTGTGAACTATCGCCCCAACAACGATTTTGGCCCCAAGGGCCCACAACTCGATGCGCTGCAGGCCGTTTTAAACGAGCCGATTTTCCAAGACGCCACTGTGACCTGCCATATTGATGCCGACGAGTTCATCAACATCCAATGCGACGATGGCACATTACAGGCGCTACACGCTGCAAGTGCGGGGGCCAGCCATGTCGCGCTCTCGTGGCGCATGTTTGGCCATGACGGGCAAATTGAGATCCCGACTGAACCGATATTTACCCTAAATCAACGCGCGGCGCCCTCTGTCTGCCCCCTTCCGCATTATATTCATGGGATCAAAACGCTCAGTTTTCGGCCACATCTCTATGACACTCTCGGCGCCCACCGCCCCAAGGGTTTGCCCCAAGTCAATCGTAAATCTGTCAAATGGATCAATGGGTCGGGCCAAGATGTGACGGCTCGCTATCGCGATACAAATTGGCGTAGCAACCAAAAAACTAAAGGCTATGACCTTGTTCAACTCAATCACTATGCGCTGCGCTCGCGAGACGGGTATTTCGTCAAGCGCGCGCGTGGGCGGGCCTTGCATGTTGGGGATCAAATCGATCACTCTTACTGGAT
This sequence comes from Paracoccaceae bacterium, assembly GCA_039767595.1. Classification (GTDB taxonomy): domain Bacteria; phylum Pseudomonadota; class Alphaproteobacteria; order Rhodobacterales; family Rhodobacteraceae; genus JBDNBY01. The sequence goes on from JBDNBY010000045.1 coordinate 9,905, forward strand.
GCGTATGGATTGGAATGATGTTCCAGAACCATCTATATTGCGGCACGCCCCGAGATTTGATCAATATAAAGCACAGTTATTAGCAGATCACAGGTTAGACACGCTTCACAAGCAGGCGATTATATGGCACAGTGAACTCGCACTTAAGTTGAAAAGAGATCCAAATTTCGTTGGCGAGATCCAGATCCTCGATCAACCTAATCTCAGTGCAACGGAGCGAATGGCCTATTGTCTCGCATTTGAGACTCAAAAAGGGCAGGACCGACAGGATAGATAGATGACTGAAGGGAACAGCATTGCAACGGAGTTAGACCATTGGTCTAATCACATCCGCCAATGCGCGCCTCAAGGCAGTCAATATCACAGGCTCGATCGTCGACATGCCGCAATGATCACGCAGCCCGCCGCCGAAGCGCGTCATTTGATCGTAAGCTTTGAACGGATCCAGCCTCTGATGGAAAGCGCACCGCAAAGGAGCCCCTTTGGGTGGCGAATGCGAGAGGCGAATGATTGGGCGTCGCTCACACTCTTTTGCGATGGCCATACATGGTTTCGCAGTAAATCTGTGTATGCCTATTTTGATACGCTCATTGATGAGGCGTATTTTGACCAATACGACACTATTTTATTCTATGGCGCAGGACCGTGTGGCTATGCAGCCGGTGCCTTTTGTGTCAGCGCCCCAGGTGCGCGTGTCTTGATGGTCAGCCCACAGGCCACATTAGATCCACAGGTTGCCTCATGGGATAAGCGATTCAAAAAACTACGGCGTTTGGATTTTAAAGCACGCTTTGGGTACGCTCCTGATATGATCGATGGAACGTCCCATACCTATATTATATTTGATCCTTTCAGTCCGTTTGACGCTATGCACGCCGCTCTTTTCCCCACACGCCTCGTGAGTAAATTAAAAGCTCGGCATTTCCCAAGAGCCGCAGCGCAAAGCCTTGATCATATGGGCATTCTCGAGGATTTGGCCGAGGCCGCCATGGACGGTGCGCTCTCGCAAAACCTATTTCATCAAATGTACCGTGCGCGGCGGCAATCGTTTTTGCACCTCTCCAACCTTGTGCGCATGTCTTTGTTGCGCGGACATCTGGGCCGCGCTCAGCGCGTGCGCCGCTTTATGCAGCCACTCATTGATGCCCATTTCAAGCGTAGCGAACGCCGTGCGCTCAGCGACACTCAAAACGTTGCACAAAACTCTGGCGCATCTGAGGTGGTTTAGGCTAAATGCGCCTATGACTCAGATTACACTTCGTAGACCCGACGACTGGCATGTGCACCTGCGCGATGGCGAGATGCTCAAGGCCGTAGCCAATCACACTGCGCGCGACTTTTCCCGCGCATTGATTATGCCCAACCTCGTGCCCCCTGTCACGACGGCCCACATGGCCCAAGAGTATCGCGATCGGATCACGGCCGCCTGCGATACCGCCCATGATTTTACGCCGAAAATGAGCCTCTATTTGACAGATAGCACGGACCCCGAAGAGGTGGTGCGCGCGTACCAGGCCGGCTTGATTATTGCGGTCAAACTCTATCCCGCGGGGGCGACGACCAACTCCGCCTCGGGCGTGACGCAGATCGACAATGTGATGCCTGTACTCGAACGCATGGCCGAAGTGGGCTGTCCGCTATGCTGTCATGGCGAAGTCACGGCCGATCATATTGATATTTTCGACCGTGAGGCCGCCTTTATCGAGAGTGTCCTCGATCCGTTGCGCACGCGGTTACCATCCCTCAAAATCACGATGGAGCATATTACCACCTCTGATGCCGTGGATTATGTCATGGGCTCGACGGGTCCATTGGCCGCGTCGATCACTACGCATCACCTTGTGATCAATCGCAACCATATCCTCGTGGGCGGCATTAAACCGCATTACTATTGCCTACCTGTGGCCAAGCGCGAAACGCATAGGCTTGCCCTTCGAACGGCGGCGACCTCTGGGGATCCACGGTTTTTCCTTGGCACTGATACCGCGCCGCATTTGGCCAAGGATAAACTGGCGCCGTGCGGCTGTGCGGGATGCTTTACGGCGATGAACACAATGCCGATTTTGGCCCATATCTTTGACGAAGATGACGCATTGGATCGGCTAGAGGATTTCACATCGCGCTTTGGCGCAGAGCATTATGGGCAAGAGCTTAACTCAGGCACAATGACCCTCATCAAAGAGGCACAAGCGTGGCCCGATCATATCGATACCGTCAATGGCCCCGTCCATGTGTTCGATCCCGCATTTGATATTGCATGGCGCGTTGCCCGATAAACAGCCAGCCCCCAAACGGCCCCAAATGGCCGGCCCCAGAGAAACAGAGGTACCCATGATCCCATCATCCTATCCCGATCCACACACCATCGCGACCTTGAGTGCGAAAATGCTCCTTGATATTCAAGCGGTGCATTTTAACACCAAAGAGCCGTTTACGTTGGCCTCGGGCCTGCCCAGCCCCACCTATATTGATTGCCGCAAGCTGATCTCATATCCGCGCATTCGCAGCACATTGATGGATTTCCTTACGGTGACCGTGATGCGCAATGCCGGCCTAGAGGCATTTGATAACATCGCAGGCGGCGAAACAGCCGGCATTCCATTTGCGGCGCTGGTGGCGGAACGCATGGCCCTTCCGATGACTTATGTGCGCAAAAAGCCAAAGGGCTATGGCCGCAACGCCCGAATCGAAGGCGCCATGAGCGAAGGTCAGCGCGTTTTACTAGTCGAAGATCTCACAACAGATGGCGGCAGCAAAATTTCATTTGTTGACGCAATTCGCGAGACGGGCGCCAGCTGTGGCCACACTGCTGTTATTTTCTATTATGACATCTTTCCACAAACTGAGAAAACTCTTGGGGATCATGGCGTTACGCTGCATCATTTGTGCACATGGTGGGATGTGTTGCGCGTGGCCAAAGAAACGAATGCCTTTGACACAGACACGCTCAGCGAAGTGGAGCTGTTCTTAAATGACCCCAAAGCGTGGCAAGACGCCCGCAGCTAGGGCAACTTATCCACAGCTTATACAATTTGCGTGATCGCAGGAAGTTGAGTACACCTACTGCGGTCACGTTTTATTTTTTCTGGGTCATTTGGAATGTCAATTCACGCTATGAACACCACAGGTCAAACACTCCCCGCCGAAGGTGGCGCATCTAGCATGCTTGACCAAATGCCACATTCCATTGAGGCAGAGCAGCAATTGCTCGGTGCGATTTTGACAAATAACGACCTCTATGAACGGGTCGCCTCGATCGTGCGATCTGAGCATTTCTTTGAGCCCACCCACGGGCGCATTTACGAGCTGTGCGGTTTGCGCATTGCCAAGAATGCCATGGCCTCGGCCACGACGGTCAAAGCCTTTATGGAAAAAGACGAAGGGCTGCAAGAATTGGGCGGCGGTCAATATTTGGCCAAGCTCGCAGCGGCCTCTGTCTCGTCCTTTGCCGCGGCCGATTATGCGCATATGATCTATGACATGGCCTTGCGCCGTGAGTTGATCCTCCTGGGGCGCGATATTGAGGACAATGCCAAGCGCGTCGATGTCTCATCCGAAGCACAGGCGCAAATTGTTGAGGCCGAGCAAAAGCTCTATTCCCTCGCAGAAGAAGGCAAGACATCCTCGGGATTTCAAAACTTTGCCGCCGCATTGATCGAGGCGGTCGATAGCGCGAACAAAGCCCGCCAACGCGGCGGCGCCCTTTCTGGGATCTCGACGGGCCTTGTGGATATGGATAAAAAGCTGGGCGGTCTGCATCCCTCTGACCTTTTGATCCTTGCGGGGCGTCCGTCGATGGGGAAAACCTCGCTGGTGACCAACATCGCCTATAATGTGTCCAAAGCGTATCAACGCGGGCTGCGCCCAGATGGCACCGAAGGCACGACCGACGGCGGTGTTGTCGGCTTCTTTTCCCTAGAGATGAGCGCCGAGCAATTGGCGGCGCGGATCCTATCCGAAGCGTCAGAAGTGCCCTCAGAGAATATTCGCCGCGGCGATATGACCGACGAAGAATTCCGCCGCTTTGCCCAAGCGGCCGCTGATTTAGATGCCTGCCCGCTTTATATCGATGACACGCCCGCGCTACCGATCTCGCAATTGGCCAACCGCGCGCGCCGCCTGCAACGGATGCACGGTCTGGATTTGTTGATCATCGACTATTTGCAATTGGTGCGCCCTGCCACGGCCAAAGATAGCCGCGTGAACGAAGTTTCCGAAATCACCCAAGGCATGAAAGCCATCGCCAAAGAGCTGAACATTCCCGTGATCGCCCTGTCACAGCTCTCGCGCCAAGTGGAATCACGCGAAGATAAACGCCCGCAGCTCTCGGACCTACGCGAATCTGGGTCGATCGAACAAGATGCGGACGTTGTTATGTTCGTGTTCCGCGAAGAATATTACAAAGAACGCGAAAAACCCTCTGAATCAGAGCTTGAGAAAATGGCCGAGTGGCAATTAAAAATGGCCGATCTGCACGGCAAAGCCGAGGTGATCATCGGCAAGCAGCGCCACGGCCCGATTGGATCGGTTGAGCTAAGCTTTGATGGGCGGTTTACGAAATTTGGCAACGCCGCGCGCAGATGGCAAGAAGATGCGCGCGACGCATATTGATCCACTTAAGCGGATTTTTTGCTTGACCCTGTGAGGCCTCAATAGGACAAGGCGGTATGGCACAGGCAAAACTTATTATCGATCTTGGCGCATTGCGCGCAAATTGGCGGTCATTGGCCCAAAAATCAGGCACGTCCTGCGCGGCCGTCGTCAAGGCAAATGCCTATGGTTTGGGCGTTGGCCCCACGAGCCTCGCTTTGGCGCACGAAGGGGCGCGCGATTTCTTTGTCGCCTCCGCCGAAGAGGGCGCGGAATTGCGCCAAGCGTTGGGATTCGAAGTCAAGGTCTATGTCTTTTCGGGGCATATGGACGGCGACACCTCTGTCATCAAAGACGCTAAGTTAATCCCCCTCCTGAATTCCACAAAACAAGCCGTGCGCCATTTTGAATCGCTGCCCAGCCATCCCTTTGGCGTTCAGCTAGATACAGGGATGAACCGCCTAGGCATGGAGCCCGAAGAATGGGCCGCCACTCAGAGTTTTTTACTGCCACAAAACCCGCAATTGATCATGAGCCATCTCGCCTGTGCCGACGATCGCAAATCTGCGGCCAATGCGCAGCAGCTCGCGCTCTTTCGCGGCATGACGCATACGCTCAATGTGCCCAAATCCCTCTCGGCGACGGGGGGGATTTTGTTGGGATCTGAGTATGCGTTTGATATGGTGCGCCCTGGGATCGGCCTCTATGGTGGGCTGCCCTTTGATGCCGCGCGCCCTGTGGTCCAAGCGCAAATTCCCATTATTCAAACCCGCCACATCGAGGCCGGTGAATGGGTGGGCTATGGGCAGACCTATGTGGCGGACACGGCGCGCAAAATTGCCACGTTGCAACTTGGCTATGCGGATGGGCTACAACGGATTTTATCACAAAAAATCAATCTCTTTCATAATGACACACCCTGCCCCCTTGTTGGGCGCATTTCGATGGATATGATTGGAGTGGATGTCACCCATTTGACCGAAGAGCCGAATTTTTTGAACCTGTTTCACGCTACGCAATCCATTGATACCATTGCCGATCACGCTCAAACCATCGGCTATGAAATTTTAACCAGCTTTGGATCGCGTTACCGTCGGAGTTACCGCGCATGATACATATTTTAGAACGCATTGGCCGCGCCGCGCTGGGTAGTCTTGCCAATTTGGGGCATTTCTCAATTTTTGTGGCTCAAACGGTCTTTCACATTGCCATCGGGCCATATTACTGGCGCGAATTTCGATCTGCGTTGTTTCAAATCGGGTGGTTGTCTTTACCAGTGGTCGGACTGACCTCGGTCTTTACGGGGGCGGCGCTGGCGCTGCAGATTTATTCAGGCGGCGCACGATTTGATGCCGAGGCTGTCGTCCCCTCAATCGTCGCCATCGGTATGGTGCGCGAATTGGGCCCTGTTCTGGGTGGATTGATGGTCGCGGCGCGGGTGTCTAGCTCGCTGGCCGCTGAAATCGGCACGATGAAAGTGACCGAACAAATCGATGCCCTCGTCACACTCAGCACGCATCCGATGAAATATCTCACGGCCCCCCGCGTTTTGGCCGCCACATTGACTTTGCCCATTCTGGTCGCCGTGGGCGATGCGATTGGTATCATGGGCGGCTATTGGGTCGGCACAGCCCGCCTTGGGTTCAACTCATCGGCCTATTTGCAAAACACAGTTGATTTCCTCGTGATCAGCGACGTGACCAGCGGGTTGGCCAAAGGGGCGGTGTTCGGCTTTATCATTGGGATCATGGGCTGTTATTTCGGCATGCAATCGGGCCGCGGCGCCCAAGGCGTGGGCCAAGCGACAAAAACCGCCGTCGTCGCCTCTAGCATTTTGATCTTGGCCGCGAACTACATTCTAACAGAGGCGTTTTTCACATCATGATAGAACTTGATAACGTCAGCAAAGCCTTTGGTTCAAAACAGATTTTGCGCGGCGTCTCGCTTGAGATTGCCAAGGGCGAATCGCTCGTGATCATTGGGGGATCCGGCACAGGGAAATCCGTGACACTCAAATGTATTTTGGGCCTCATCACCCATGATAGCGGCACAATCCGTGTGGGCGGGACAGAAATGAACGCCGCCGAGCGGGAGACATTCTTATCGCGCTTTGGCATGTTGTTCCAAGGTGCCGCTTTGTTCGACTCGCTCAAAGTGTGGGAAAACGTCGCCTTTCGCCTTGTGCGCGGGCCACATAAAATTGCCAGCGATGAGGCCAAACATATTGCCGTTGAAAAACTGCGCCGTGTTGGCCTTTCGCCAGATGTTGCGGATCTGTTTCCAGCCGAACTCTCGGGCGGCATGCAAAAACGCGTCGGCCTCGCGCGTGCGATTGCCACAGATCCAGAAGTGATCTTTTTTGACGAGCCGACAACGGGCCTAGATCCTATTATGTCCGGTGTTATCAACGATTTAATTCGCGGCATTGTGACTGAAATGGGCGCGACAGCCATGACCATCACCCATGATATGCGTTCGGTCCACGCGATCGCGGACCGAGTGGCGATGCTCTATGAGGGGCGGGTCGAGTGGACCGGCCCCCATGCTGATCTTGAAACCTGCGAAAACGCCATTGTGCGCCAATTTGTCAATGGATCGACAGATGGGCCGATTTCGACGGTGCGGTAATGGCAAAACGGACCGATTATATTTGCTCGGCCTGCGGGTCTGTGACGCAAAAATGGGCCGGACAATGCGATAATTGCGGCGAGTGGAACACCATATCGCTAGATGTTGCGGCGCAAACGGGCCCTAAGAAAACCTCATTAGGCCGCGCCAAGGGCAATATGTTAGCCCTGACCGACCTACAAGCGCATGAAGAGCCTGCACCGCGCAGCCTGAGCGGGATTGACGAGCTGGACCGCGTCTTGGGCGGCGGGCTTGTGCAAGGGTCGGCCACATTGGTTGGCGGCGATCCGGGGATCGGAAAATCTACATTGCTGCTACAAGCCGTGGCCCATTTTGCGAAAAAAGGCCTGCGCACAATATATATTTCAGGCGAGGAAAGCACCGCCCAAGTGCGCATGCGCGCCCATCGCCTTGGGCTTGAGAATGCCCCAGTCGAGCTGGCCTCTGATGGCAATTTGCGCAATATTTTGACAACTCTTGAGACCGAAAAACCCGATCTGGTCATCATCGATTCCATTCAAACCATGTGGGCCGATCATATCGAGAGCGCCCCTGGCTCTGTAAGCCAAGTGCGGGCCTGTGCCCACGAACTGACCAGCTTTGCCAAGCGGCGCAATGTCGCCGTGATCCTTGTGGGTCATGTCACCAAAGAGGGGCAATTGGCCGGCCCCCGCGTGGTCGAGCATATGGTTGACACTGTGCTCTATTTCGAAGGCGAGCGCGGCCACCATTTTCGCATCATGCGCGCCGTGAAAAACCGCTTTGGCGCTGCCGGTGAAATTGGCGTGTTTGAAATGACGTCCAAAGGATTGGCCGAAGTTGGCAATCCCTCTGCGCTGTTTCTCTCGGAACGCGGCCAAGCCGTGCCGGGGGCGGCTGTTTTTGCAGGGATCGAAGGCACGCGGCCAGTTTTAGTTGAATTTCAAGCCCTTGTCGCTCCATCCTCAACGGCGCAGCCGCGGCGCGCTGTGATTGGATGGGACAGTGCGCGTTTGTCGATGATATTGGCCGTCCTTGAGGCGCGCTGCGGCATTCCCTTTGCGGGGATGGATGTCTATTTGAACGTGGCCGGTGGCATGAAGGTCAATGAACCTGCCGCAGATCTGGCCGTTGCGGCCGCGCTTTTGAGTGCGCGCGAGAACATGACCCTACCGCCCGATTGCGTGGTTTACGGGGAAATTAGCCTATCTGGCGCGCTGCGCCCCGTCAGCCAAACCGAAAACCGCTTGAAAGAGGCGCAAAAGCTTGGTTTTAAAACGGCCATCGGCCCTCAAGGGGGCAAAGGAGCCACACCAAAGGATATTCCCCTTTCTCTATATGGTGATTTGACTGAATTTATTGCAAAGACGTTCGGGGACGTCACGACAACAACACACGAGACGGAAGAAGAGTAAATATGGAGACAGTGACTTGGGTAGATGGTGTCGTATTGGGGATTTGCCTCTTGTCAGCCTTTTTAGGCATGGCGCGCGGTATGGTACGCGAAGTGATGACCATTTTGGCGTGGATCGCCGCGCTCTTTGTGGCGTTTTTGTTTGCCCCGATGTTGCAGCCAATGGTCACCGAAATTCCATATATCGGCACCTATCTTGAAGGCAGTTGCGAGCTTTCGATGATCTTATCTTATATCGTTGTGTTTGCGATTTCTCTTGCGATCATCTCTTTGTTTTCGCCGCTTCTCTCGACGTTTATTCGCGGGACGAGCTTTGATAAAATTGACCGTGCGTTAGGCTTTATCTTTGGGTTTGCGCGGGGGTTGGCCATTGTAATTGCTGGTCTTTATGTCTATTCGATCGCCCTGCCGTCACAGGGGTTTGCCGAAGTTGATAATAGCAAATCCAACGAACTGTTTGGATCAGTTGTCGCAAACATCTCGCAAAATGATACTGCTGAAATGTTGGGTTGGGTGACATATCGGTATGACAACATCATTGGTGCATGCCAAGACACCGGCACCTCTGCATAAAACTTTGCGCTGCGCGCTGTGCCACATCCAAACGGAAAATTGTGATGTATTGGGGTGACAAACGCCCAACGACCAACTATGTGGGGCAAGCAAATGCAAGCTGTGGAGTCGACCCTTTGGACACACCCTTTTTTAGCCACCCATTCGATGATGATAAACTGCGCGAGGAATGCGGCGTGTTCGGGGTCGTGGGCCTGACAGACGCATCGAAACTCGTGGCCTTGGGGCTGCACGCGCTGCAACACCGCGGCCAAGAGGCAGGCGGGATCGTGGCCTATGACCAAGAGCGCGGCTTTAACTCGGCCCATAGATTTGGCTATGTGCGGGATAATTTCACCTCAGAAGGGGTGATGTCCACTGTCCCCGGCGATATCGCGATTGGGCATGTACGGTATTCAACCGCTGGCTCAAAAGGGCAAACGGCGATCCGCGATGTTCAGCCGTTTTTCGGCGAATTTGAAATGGGCGGGGCGGCCATCGCGCACAACGGCAACATCACCAATGCAGATGCGCTGCGCAAAGAGTTGGTCAATCGCGGCTCAATCTTTCAATCCTCCTCTGATAGTGAGTGTATCATTCATCTGATGGCCCGCTCGCTTCAGCAATCTATTCCCGAGCGCGTCAAAGACGCCCTGCGCCGTGTCGAAGGCGCCTTTTCGGTGGTGGCGATGACCCGCTCCAAATTGATCGGTGTGCGCGATCCTCTGGGTGTGCGCCCGTTGGTGATTGGAAAATTGGGCGACGGCCATGTCCTGAGCTCGGAAACCTGTGCGTTGGATATCATTGGCGCCGAATTTGTCCGCGAAGTCGATCCTGGTGAAATGGTCTTGATCACCAATGGCACCATCCAAAGCCACCGCCCCTTTGCGCCGCAGCCTTCGCGGTTTTGCATTTTTGAGCATGTCTATTTCTCGCGCCCCGATAGCACCATCGGCGGCACATCCGTCTATGAAACACGCCGGCGCATTGGCGTTGAATTGGCCAAAGAGGCCCCCGTGGATGCAGACCTCGTTTGCCCCGTGCCTGATAGTGGCACACCAGCGGCCATTGGCTATTCTCAGCAAAGCGACATCCCCTTTGCCATGGGGATTATTCGCAATCAATATACCGGCCGGACCTTTATCGAACCGAATGAACAAATCCGAAATATGGGCGTTCGGCTAAAACTTAATGTCAATCGTGCGTTAGTAAAAGACAAGCGCGTCATTCTCGTGGACGATAGCGTTGTGCGCGGCACGACCAGCCGCAAGATCAAAGAGATGATCTTGGACGCTGGCGCCGCTGAAGTGCACTTTCGCATCGCGTCGCCCCCGACGGCATGGCCGTGCTTTTACGGAGTAGACACCCCAGATCGGGAAAAGCTATTGGCAGCGACGATGACAGAAGAGCAAATGAAAGACTACCTCAGCGTAGACTCGCTCAAATTTATATCGCTTGATGGCCTTTATCGTGCCGCAGGCGAAGAAAACGGGCGCTCGTCGACATGCCCGCAGTTCTGTGATGCATGTTTCTCAGGCGAATATCCTGTGTCTCCTTCGGATATGATTTCCAAAGGGTTCAAGACAAAGGATGCGCAGGATGTGGATCGATAAGTTTTTAGGTCGCCCTGCGGAGCCTGACCTCGACCTATCGCCAAAACCCGCGGCTGCGGAGGATGCGTTTTGGACGAGTTTGCGCAATGGATCCCTGACATGCCGCTGCTGCGATCTGGCCGTGCGCGATCTGCTCAGCCTTGCCTATCCGGCCCCCGGCATTTGGGCGCTCGAAGCCGCCCCGCAAGACAACAGTGCCTTTTCATTTGAGGCGCATACGATTTTAACAGATGATTTTTGTGCGGTAGATGGACATCTCTTTGTCCGCGCCGTGATGGAATTTCCGTTGACGGGCCACGATACCCCACTGCTCATTGGCGTGTGGGGCACTCTATCGCGTCCGAACTTTGAAACATTCTACCGCGATTTTGAAACACAGGCCCAAGGCCGTTTGCCCATGATGTTTTCATGGCTCTCAAACCCCGTGCCACCGGGCGGAAAAGTACCCGAACCTTGCGCCTTGCAACCTTTGGCCGGCACCATGCGCCCGCGGATGATGTTTGCGGATCCTCAAAACCCGTGGGGTATTGCTCAAATCGACGGGTTAGATGCCACGTAATTGTGCGACATGCTGGCGAAATTTGGTCACATCGTGAAAGAGACTTGACCTAAGCGCCCAGTCATATCAGATGCAAACTATGACTGAGAAAACTGCTTTAATCACAGGGGCGTCGCGTGGTCTTGGCTATGCGTTGGCTCTGGCACTGGCCCCGCATTACCACATCATCGCCGTCGCCCGCACCGTTGGCGGCCTAGAAGAGCTTGACGACGCTATCAAAGCCAAGGGCGGACAGGCCACCCTCGCCCCAATGGACGTATGCACAGCCGAGGCGATGGCGCAACTGTGCCGATCCATCTATGATCGCTGGGGCGCGCTTGATCTATGGGCCCATTGCGCCATCCACGCGGCCCCTTTAACGCCTGTGTCCTCGATCGATGAAAAGGATATGGCCAAGTCGATCAACACCAACATCACTGCAACAAGCCGCTTGATCCCCTATGTCAGTCCCCTCTTGGGCAGCGAAGGGCGTGCCGTCTTTTTCGATGATACACATGTCAAAGATAAATTTCATAGCAGCTACGGCGCCACCAAAGGGGCGCAAATCGCGATGGCGCGCAGTTGGCAGACCGAAACGAAAAACACCGGCCCCCGCGTCGACATCACCGCCCCCGCACCGATGGCAACCGCCACGCGCGCGCGTTTTTATCCCGGCGAAGATCGCAGCACTTTAACCGACGCGCAAAATGTTGCACAACAGATCATAAGTGATCTCGCATTAATCCCTTAGAAAGCAGGCGCCATGAAAATTTTAATCACCAATGATGATGGTATTCAGGCGCCTGGTCTTCAATCCCTGATCCGCATTGCGCAAAATTTGACTGATCCATCTAATATTTGGGTTGTCGCACCTATGGTTGAACAATCTGGTGTGGGGCATTGCATCTCGTATACGGCGCCCATGCGCGTGCACCAAACAGCGCCCCAAAGCTATGCGATCCAAGGCTATCCGGCCGATTGCGTCATCGCCGGCCTGCACGAAATTGCCAAGGAGGTTGAATTTGATGTGGTCCTCTCAGGTGTGAATGCCGGTAATAACTCAGCCGAAAATGCCGCCTATTCTGGCACGCTGGGCGCCGCAATGGAGGCCGCGTTGCAGGGCCAGTTGGGCATTGCGGTCTCGCAATTCTTTGGCCCCAACAACAAGCACCTTGCAAACCCATATGAAGCGGCCGAGGCCAATGGCGCCGCCCTCATTCGCGCGATTATCCACATTGACAAAACTCGGGACACCGCCGCGCAATACCGATCATTCTATAACGTCAATATCCCGCCAGTGGCCGCCAATGACGTCAAAGGTCACCGCGTCGTCCCCCAAGGGCGTCGCCCCACCGGTGGTATGCAATCTGAGGCGCAAACATCCCCCTCGGGACGTAAATTTATTTGGATCAAAGGTGCCCCTCAACATGATCCAGGCGTCGGCGAAACGGATGTCGCCGTGAACGTAGAGGGCTATATCTCGGTCACGCCAATGCGCGCAGATTTCACAGATTACACCGAACTTCAAAGGATTGCCGCCCAATTATGACCATGACGCCCGAACAAAAAATGCAGTTTCTGTTCACGCTGCGCAACAAGGGCGTCATCGACAAGGCCGTTCTCGAAGCGATGGAGCGCACGGATCGCCAGCTTTTTGTCAAAGGGTTCTTTGCCGATCGCGCCTATGATGACGAGCCGCTGCCCATCGCATGCGGGCAAACGATATCCCAGCCCTCGATGGTCGGTTTGATGATCCAAGCCCTCCAAGTCGCCAAACGTCATACCGTTTTGGATATTGGTACGGGATCGGGCTATCAGGCCACCGTGCTCAGCCATTTGGGCCGCCGCGTCTATACCATAGATCGCCACGCCCGCCTCATTCGCGAGGCGCAGGAAAAATTTGATCACCTAGGTCTCCTCAATGTAATATCCATTATTGCGGACGGAGTGCATGGCACCGCAGAACATACTGAATTTGATAGAATAATCGTTGGCGCCGCGGCAGAAGATATCCCGCACGCTCTGTTGAAACAATTACGAATGGGCGGTGTTCTGGTCATGCCGATTGGCCCCGCCGACACCACGCAAACTTTGCTGCGCGTGACAAAAACAGACGATGGCATCGAATATGAAGAATTACGCGAAGTTCGTTTCATGCCCCTCGTTGAAGGAATTGCACAAAATGGTTAAGTATACGCGACAAGCACGAGGTTCGAGCACATGAATTTTACATCCCCTTTGTCCGCGATGATGGTCTGTTCTCTCGCTCTGATGGGCTGCATTGGGCCAAATGATTTTGATTTGCGCTCTAGCTTAGGATCCAATTTTGGCACGTCCGACGCGGCTAGCACGGCACAAGCCAAACGCCCATCCCCCAATGAGATGGGCATTATCTCTTATCCCAATTACCAAGTCGCCGTTGCCAAACGGGGGGATACAGTGAAATCGCTCTCTGACAGGCTGGGCATTGATGCAACGGCACTTGCACAACATAATGCGATCGCCGCAAATGCACCGCTGCGCGCGGGGGATGTGATCCTCCTGCCCGAGGAGATGCGCATTTCGACCACCTCCGACGTGCAGATCACACAAACCGATCCGTTGCCCTCGAGCGCGCTACCCTCCCAAGTGGATGTAACTGAATTGGCGGGCACCGCCTTGGACGAGCTAGAGGCCGAAAGTACCGCAACCCCAACGGCCCAAGCGCCCAAACCAGCCCCGAGCGTTCAACAAGCCAAAGATCCCAGTTCTCTTGGCTTTGAGCCGATCCGGCACAAAGTAAAGCGCGGAGAGACGGCCTTTACCATTTCTCGCCTTTATAATGTGACGATCAAAGCGCTCAGCGAATGGAACAACTTGGACGCCAATCTCACGATCCGCGAGGGGCAATTCCTCTTGGTGCCATTGCCCGTGGACCAAGCGCCACGCCCAACCAAGGCAGAGGCGCCCGGTCAATCTGTCACGCCCGTTCCACCCAGCGCCGCAGCGCCCCTACCTGTGGACGAAGACCCCGCTCTGAGTACACCTGCGCCTACTCAAACCGCCACGGCCCCTGCCCCTGCTGAGCCGCACAAAGCCAGCAATGCCGCCAAAATGCTTCAGCCGACGCGCGGCTCAATCGTTGTTGATTTTGGCCAATCCGGTAATGAAGGCATCGATATCGGGGGCGCCGTTGGGGCATCTGTGGTGGCCGCTGATGCCGGCCGCATCGCCGCTGTGACCAAAGACTCCGATCAAGTGACGATCATTGTGATCAAACACGCCAATAACCTGCTCACCGTCTATGCCAATGTCGAAGATGTGGCCGTCGACAAAGGGGACAGCGTGGCCAAAGGGCAAATCATTGGCGTCGTGGCCGAGGCGAACAACAGCCAGCTGCATTTCGAAGTGCGCGACGGGTTTGACGCGCTCGATCCCAAGGATTTCATTCAATAATGGCATAGGTCGCCGTATCGAGCGGTCTAGCCATTCACTGGGATCCCATGCCGTCCAGCGAGATCGCAGAAAAACTGCCACGCCACGCGGCCAGACCGGCTGCCGCGTGTGGCCTGCCATTCAATCGCTTGGGCGCGCAGATCCTCTGCACTGATGCTCAGATCATAGTGATCGCAATATCCTTGGATCATGGCGAGGTAATCCTCTTGCGAAATGGGATGAAAGCCCAACCACAACCCAAATCTGTCAGACAATGAGACCTTCTCATCCACTGCCTCGGATGGGGAAATCGCACTGGAGCGTTCGTTTTCAATCATGTCGCGCGGCATTAAGTGCCGCCGATTGGATGTCGCATAGAGGAGCACATTTTCCGGCCGCCCCGCCAGACCGCCATCTAAGACGGCCTTGAGGGATTTGTAATGTTGGTCATCATGCGAAAAGCTCAAGTCATCACAAAAGAGCACAAATCGATGTGCTGATGGCGCCAACAGATCAAGCAAACGACCTACCGATGGCAGATCCTCGCGCAACAGCTCCACCAGCTTAAGCGTGTGACCTTTTGCACATAGATCGGCATGGATTGCCTTGATAATACTTGATTTTCCAGTACCACGCGCACCCCAAAGAAGGGCGTTGTTGGCGCCATAGCCTTGGGCAAATTGCTCCGTATTGCGCATCAACGTATCGCGGGCGCGGTCAATCCCCTTGAGCAAAGCCAGCTCAACATGCGCAGTTTTGGCAATGGGGGTTAACCGATCAGGATCGGCGTGCCACACAAAGGCATCAGCCTGATCAAAGTCAGGTGTCACCGCCGGCGCCGGCGCCATCCTCTCGAGCGCGCGCGCAATGCGATCGAGCTGAGAGGCATGTTCACTCATTTAAACGTGTCATCCTTCATGCCCGGATCATCGTCTTCATCTTCATCGAACTCGGCCATGATCGGGTCATCTTCGTCCTCATCATCGTAATAGCCTTCGGCGCGCAACTGTTCTTCGCGCTTCGTCTCGACACGGGCAACAAGGAAAATCGACACTTCATATAGGCCGTAGACGACCGTAAAGAGGATCGCTTGCGTGATGACATCTGGCGGTGTGACCAATGCCGCCAAGACCAAAATCCCGACGACAGCGTATTTGCGCACGGATTTTAGCCCCTCGGCACTCACCAGCCCCGCTTTACCCATCAATGTTAGGAGAACGGGCAACTGAAAACATAAGCCAAACGCAATGATGAATTTCAGTGTGATATCGAGGGATTCGTTCACTTTACCAAAAAACGTGATCGTCACGCCGCTCTCCGTAGCTTCTGGCGCTTGCGCGATCACGGCGTCCGTTGGCGCGTCACTGACCAAAGATGACATGACTGACGTGAGAACTGAGCTGACATCGGCAAATCCCAAAA
>JBDNBY010000046.1:0-32683 GCA_039767595.1 Paracoccaceae bacterium
AACGAGGGGGAGAAGCTCCACTTGAGTGATCTGTTGGGCGGACTTGGTCGCCCTGCGGATGAATGGCTGCGCGACGCGGCTTTTAATAGATCTCCTAAAACGTCTGAATTTTTGACGGTGCTTCGCTCAGAAAGTGAGGCATTTGTGCAAGTGTCCTTGACTAAAGTGGACACTTTAGGCGAGCCACAGGTTTTGGCCGTCCTTTCCGATGCCACGCAATTCAAAGCGCTTGAGGCACAAGTTTTTACAGTCTCAAAAAATGCAAGCGATTGGCCAGCTTTCGGGCGGTGTTGCTCATGATTTCAATAACTTAATCACGGCCATTTCAGGGCACTGCGAACTTCTACTCCTCAATCGAGACGCGTCGGACCCTGACTTTAATGATTTAATTCAAATTCGTGAAAACTCGAATCGCGCCGCGGGTCTAGTGCGCAAACTGCTCGCTTTCTCTCGCAAGCAAACTTTGCAATTAGAGCGCTGTGATATCAATCGTTTGGTCGTTGATGTGACCCATTTGCTCAATCGGCTTGTGGGGGATGATGTGCGGTTGACCTTTGAGACCAGTCGAAGCCTGCCTTTGGCACGATTAGATAAACGTCAATTTGAACAAGTGTTGGTCAATTTGGTTGTCAATGCGCGCGATGCCATGCCCAAAGGGGGCACTGTTGTTGTCTCCACAGAACGAATGCACTTCACGCAACCCACACGGATGGGCAAAGCCACGCTGTCGGAAGGTGAGTATTGCATCGTTAAAGTACGGGACGAAGGCAGCGGAATTGCCGAGAATAATTTAGAAAAAGTTTTCGAGCCGTTTTTCACAACGAAACCTGTAGGCGAGGGGACAGGCCTCGGTTTGTCTATGGTCTACGGGACAATTAAGCAAATCGGCGGGTTTATTTTATGTCGTCTGAGCGCGGTGTTGGCCCGTGCTTTAGTATTTATTTGCCAGCTGATGTCATGTATGAAGAAACTGATCAAAAAGTAAGTGAACCGCCCGCACAAAGCCGAGCGTTACCGGCTCCACCTGACCAAAAAGGCACCATTTTACTTGTGGAGGATGAAGCCTCTGTTCGCGCCTTCACATCGCGTGCGTTGCGTCTCAATGGATATGACGTGATTGAGGCGTCTCAAGCGGATGAAGCTCTCGATATTGTGCGCCAAAGCAACCACCACATAGATATATTTATAACTGATATTGTGATGCCCGGCCAATCTGGGCCTGAATGGGTTCGCGATGCCCTGATCTTGCGCCCAGAGGCCAAAGTCATATTTGTGTCGGGGTATACGCCGGATAAATTAGACGTAGATATTCGAGGCATCAGTGAAGAAGAGCCGGTTTTCTTAGCAAAACCATTTGCTCTGAGCGATATTGTAAAGGCCGTAGAAGGTCAGATGTCTCGCGCCGTTTCCCATGCCTGATAGTCTTGTTCCAGCCGAGTTTGAACGGCTCGTCGTACCTCGTCGTCAAGAAATGTATCCCCTGCCGGCGATACATTTTTTTGGGGTGAGTTCAGGCACGTATCCAGCCGCGCCTCTAAATAGTGTTTCAGGCCTTGAGTTGCCTCGTATTTGAAGGACATGACTGAGGGGGCTTTCAGCTTTGAATGAACGTAATGGAATTGTTGACCGACATCCGCAAAGGGGGGGCTTGGCACAGCGAGATAGGCTTGCGCGAATTCTTGAAAACTTTTGTTTGCGGTACTGTTTTTGTGTCCCAACAGCTCAGAACGTTGGCGGTATCGATACCAGCTATTGAGCCATGAAATGGGTTCGCGAAGAGTTATGAGAATGTCAGGCTGCATCCCAGTTTGAGATACAATCAAAGGATTAAAGTGCCGTAAATACCGATCAAGGGTCATGTGTTTTTGATTGGAGATGTCCGATAACATCGCACTTGCATGCGGCTTTAGCGCAACCTCCCAAGCCGTACTTCCAGTCTTGGGCACGCGCAGCATCACTAGATTAATGCGTTCAATATACAACATGTCACGAGGTTTAGACAGAAATCAAACCACTCGCAATAATTCCTTGCGTTCCACAATTGTTCGATATAGAACGTAAGGGGAACAACCTTTTAGATTGCCGCCAGCGAGTCGGTGTGAAATAAGGAGAGAGAAACAATGGCAACGGCAGATTTACTCACAATGGCGAGCAATAAAACAGATCCGAACAAACAAAAAGCACTTGATAGCGCATTGGCCCAGATTGAACGTCAATTTGGCAAAGGGTCTATCATGAAATTGGGTGGCGATAACGCCATGCGAGATATCGAAGCGACCTCTACTGGGTCTCTTGGCCTTGATATTGCGCTTGGTATTGGCGGCCTTCCAAAGGGGCGGATCATTGAAATTTATGGCCCAGAAAGCTCTGGTAAAACCACTCTGACGCTGCACTGCGTCGCCGAAGAGCAGAAAAAGGGCGGTGTATGTGCGTTCGTGGATGCGGAGCATGCGCTTGATCCACAATACGCCAAACGGCTCGGCGTGAATTTGGACGAGCTTTTGATTTCGCAGCCCGACACAGGCGAGCAAGCTCTTGAAATTACGGATACTTTGGTGCGCTCTGGGGCTGTGAATATGGTTGTGGTCGACTCCGTCGCGGCCCTCACACCTAAGTCCGAACTCGAAGGCGATATGGGCGATTCAAGCGTTGGGGTGCAGGCGCGTTTGATGAGCCAAGCGATGCGAAAGCTAACAGGTTCTATATCGCGCAGCAACTGCATGGTCATTTTCATCAACCAAATTCGGATGAAAATTGGCGTGATGTTTGGCAGCCCTGAGACGACGACAGGTGGAAACGCGTTGAAGTTCTACAGCTCTGTCCGTCTTGATATCCGCCGTATCGGCGCGATCAAAGATCGCGACGAAGTGGTCGGCAATCAAACACGGGTAAAAGTGGTCAAGAACAAAGTTGCGCCTCCGTTCAAACAAGTTGAATTTGATATTATGTATGGTGAGGGTATTTCGAAAACAGGCGAATTGCTTGATCTTGGTGTAAAGGCGGGCGTCGTCGAGAAATCAGGTGCGTGGTACTCTTATGGGGATGAGCGTATTGGTCAAGGACGTGAAAACGCGAAAAACTATTTGAAAGAGAATACGGGCATCTCACATGAGATCGAGGATAAGATCAGGGGCGCGCACGGTCTAGAGTTTGATGCGAACCCTGAGGACGATGTTCTTTCGGATGATTAAGCGACTGATCTGTTCGTGAATTCAACATATGGCGGTGGACATGCTCCATCGCCATATGTATTTCTGCGGTCATAACAAATAAGGGTGCCCCGTCCCATGACATCGCTGAATGATATTCGATCCACGTTTTTAAACTATTTTGCCAAGCAGGGGCATGAAATTGTGCCATCAAGCCCTCTTGTTCCGCGTAATGATCCCTCTTTGATGTTTGCCAATTCCGGCATGGTTCAATTTAAAAACCTCTTCACGGGCGTCGAAACCCGTGATTACAAACGGGCAACGACAGCACAAAAATGCGTTCGCGCCGGCGGCAAGCATAATGATTTGGACAATGTGGGATACACAGCACGGCATCACACATTTTTCGAAATGATGGGCAATTTTTCCTTTGGCGACTATTTCAAAAGTGAAGCTATCCCATTTGCATGGGAATTGATCACCAAAGAGCTGGATATTCCAAAAGAAAAGCTTTGCGTCACCGTCTACCATACAGATGATGAAGCTGCAGATATGTGGAAAAAAGTTGCGGGCCTGTCTGACGATAAAATTATCCGCATTGCCACGAATGATAACTTCTGGATGATGGGGCCAACGGGGCCATGTGGCCCGTGTACTGAGATTTTCTACGATCATGGTGATCACATCTGGGGTGGCCCTCCGGGCTCACCTGACGAAGACGGGGACCGGTTTGTTGAAATCTGGAATCTCGTGTTCATGCAATACGAGCAATTTGAAAATGGCGACCGGACAGACCTTCCTAATCAGTCAATTGACACAGGCATGGGGATCGAACGTGTCGCAGCCCTCCTGCAAGGGACAAACGACAATTACTCAACGGATTTGATGCGCTCTTTGATTGAGGCGAGTGCCCACGCGTCGTCGAGCGATCCGGATGGCCCAGGCAGCACACACCACCGTGTGATTGCCGATCACTTGCGGTCGACATCGTTTTTGATTGCAGATGGGGTGATGCCATCGAACGAGGGGCGGGGGTATGTCCTGCGCCGCATTATGCGCCGCGCCATGCGTCACGCGCATTTGCTTGGGGTGAAGGATCCGATGATGCACAAACTTGTGCCGGCCTTGGTCAGCCAAATGGGGCAGGCCTATCCCGAACTGGGTCAGGCGCAATCTATGATCGAAGAGACGCTGCACTCAGAAGAGACGCGGTTTAAGCAAACTCTCGACCGCGGACTTAAGCTATTAGATGAGGCGCTGGTTGATGTGCCCGTAGGCAGCGCTCTACCCGGCGAGACGGCTTTTAAACTTTATGACACCTTTGGCTTCCCGCTGGATTTGACCCAAGATGCCCTGCGTGAAAAGGGCCGGACAGTTGACACAGAGGGGTTTGATGCCGCCATGACCGAGCAAAAGTCCAAGGCTCGCGCAGCTTGGTCGGGCTCAGGTGAGGCGGCCGATGCTGCGATTTGGTTTGATATTGCCGCAGAGCATGGTGCATCAGATTTTCTAGGCTATGACACGGAAACCGCAGAGGCCCACATCGTGGCGATTGTCAAAGATGGCGGCTTAGTGGATCGTATTGAAACAGGGCAATCTGCGCAGGTTGTGCTGAATCAAACCCCATTTTATGCGGAGTCTGGTGGCCAAGTTGGTGATCATGGCGTGTTTGTCGCAGCAGACGCGCAGGCTGATGTGAGCGATACACAAAAATCCGCCGGTGCCATTATTCACAGTGTGACCGTCTCGCAAGGCGCCTTGAGCGTTGGCGATGCAGTTGCGGCCAATGTCGATCATACGCGCCGCGCATTGGTGCGCTCGACGCATTCGGCCACGCATTTGCTCAATGAGGCGTTGCGCGATATTTTGGGCGACCATGTGGCACAGCGCGGCTCATTAAATGCGCCGGATCGGTTGCGTTTTGATTTCAGTCACAACAAAGCCATTCCAGCCAAAACCTTGCGAGAGATCGAGCGAGAAGTGAACCATTACATCCGCCAAAACACCGCCGTGGAGACCCGCGTGATGGCACCTGATGATGCTCGCACGCTGGGCGCGCAAGCGTTGTTTGGCGAGAAATACGGTGACGAAGTGCGCGTTGTCTCGATGGGATCCAAAGAGGGATCAGGTAAGGGAACGGATAAGACGACCTATTCGATTGAGCTGTGCGGCGGGACGCATGTGTCACGCACTGGTGAAATCGGTGCCTTTGCCATTGTGGCAGATAGCGCCAGTTCCGCCGGCGTGCGCCGGATCGAGGCGTTAACTGGGCCGCATGCGCTTGAATATCTCAATGCCCAAGCGGCGACGGTGTCGTTGATTGCCTCCGATATCAAGGCGCCCGTGAATGAATTGTCCGACCGTGTGCGGGCCTTGATGGATGAGCGTAAAGCGTTGCAAAACGAAGTGGCGCAGTTGCGCCGTGAGTTGGCCATGTCTGGCGGAGCAGGGGCGGCCAGCCCCGAGGCCAAAGAGATCGCCGGTATGACGTTTTTTGCGCAAACTCTCAGCGGCGTCTCTGGCAAGGATCTGCCTGCATTGATCGATGCGCACAAAGATCGACTGGGATCGGCCATTGTCATGTTAATTGCAGATACGGGCGACAAGGCAGCCGTGGCGATCGGCGTGAGTGCGGATCTAACAAGCAAAGTGAATGCCGGCGATTTAGTACGTTTGGCGACACCTGTGATGGGCGGCAAAGGCGGCGGCGGACGCTCAGATATGGCCCAAGGTGGCGCAGCATCGGCGGATAACGCCAGCGACGCGATTGCGGCGATTGAGGCGCATTTGGCAACGCTGTAAAATAGCAGGCGAATTTAAAAAAAGCCCCGCATAAATATGCGGGGCTTTTTCGTTTATACGGCTTTTTTCGCCATGCGCTTGCGCTCATGCGGATCAAGAAAGCGTTTGCGCAATCTGATCTTGCTTGGGGTGACTTCGACCAACTCGTCATCATCGATATAGGCAATTGCCTCTTCGAGAGAGAAGTTAATGAAAGGGGTGAGGCGCACGGCATCATCCGTCCCAGAGGCCCGAACGTTTGTGAGTTTCTTCCCTTTGAGCGGGTTCACTTCAAGGTCGTTGTCACGGCTATGCTCGCCAATGATCATCCCTTGGTACACGGGCTCTTGGGCACCGATGAACATGCGGCCACGTTCCTCGAGGTTCCAAAGCGCGTAGGCAACGGCATCCCCTTGATCCATTGAGATCAAAACGCCGGCGCGGCGGCCTGGAATTGGGCCTTTGTACGGGGCCCACTCATGGAACACGCGGTTGAGAACACCTGTCCCGCGCGTATCAGTAAGGAATTCACCGTGATAGCCGATCAAGCCGCGCGAGGGCACATGTGCGATGATCCGCGTTTTGCCGGCGCCGGCTTGTTTCATCTCGGCCAAATCACCCTTGCGCGTGCCGGTGATTTTTTCAATGACTGTGCCAGAGTACTCATCATCGACGTCAATCGTGACTTCTTCGATAGGCTCAAGGCGTTGACCATTTTCTTCGCGCATCAATACTTGTGG
Source organism: Paracoccaceae bacterium (assembly GCA_039767595.1). Lineage (GTDB taxonomy): Bacteria > Pseudomonadota > Alphaproteobacteria > Rhodobacterales > Rhodobacteraceae > JBDNBY01. The sequence goes on from JBDNBY010000046.1 coordinate 6,671, forward strand.
ACGCGAGATAGAAAGCTCAAACCCTTCGCGGCGCATGTTTTCAATCAAAACGCCCATTTGCAATTCGCCGCGGCCGGCAACTTCGAACGCCTCTCCGCCGGGAGTGTCAGAAATTTTGATAGCGACGTTCGATTCGGCCTCTTTGTGGAGGCGGTCACGGATGACGCGGCTTTGCACCTTTTTGCCTTCGCGGCCGGCGAAGGGGCTGTCATTGATGCCAAAGGTCACGGTAATCGTTGGCGGGTCGATCGGCTGGGCTTCGATGGCCTCGCTCACCGATGTTGCGCACAGCGTATCGGCAACGGTCGCCTTGCTCATCCCCGCAAGCGAGACGATATCGCCAGCCTCGGCGCTATCAATCTCTTGGAAGGCAAGGCCACGGAACGCTTGGATCCGCGTGACGCGGAATTGTTCGATTTTGTCGCCATTACGGGACAAGGCGTGGAGCGTTTCGCCCACTTTTAATGTGCCTGCTTCGACGCGGCCGGTCAAAAGGCGGCCGACAAATGCGTCGGATCCCAATGTCGTGGCCAGCATTTTGAATGGCGCATCGCGCTCAGCGATTTGCGCCGGCTCCGGCACGTGATCAAGGACCAATTCAAACAGCGCGCTCAAATCTTTGCGTGGCCCGTCCAGCTCTGCATCGGCCCAACCAGCGCGACCCGATGCATAGAGCACTGGGAAATCAAGCTGATGCTCGTCGGCATCCAAAGAGGCAAACAAATCAAATACTTCGTCCAATGCGCGATCAGGCTCGCCATCGGGTTTGTCGACTTTATTCACCACAACAATGGGGCGCAGTCCAAGGGCAAGCGCCTTGGATGTCACAAATTTTGTTTGCGGCATCGGCCCCTCGGCAGCGTCAACCAGTAGGACAACGCCGTCTACCATGCTCAGGATCCGTTCGACTTCACCGCCGAAATCAGCGTGGCCCGGAGTGTCAACAATGTTGATCCGAGTGTCTTTGTATTCTACGGATGTGGCCTTAGCCAAAATCGTGATGCCACGCTCGCGTTCGAGATCGTTGCTATCCATGGCGCGCTCGGTCACCGCTTGGTTCTCGCGGTAGACGCCTGATTGTTTCAAAAGTTCATCAACCAGAGTTGTTTTTCCATGGTCAACGTGTGCGATAATCGCAATATTGCGCAATTTCATATGTATAGGGCCTGTCATCTGTTGTCGGGCATGCCCTAGCGCTGTATAGTGTCTTTGGCCAGTGTTATTTTGCCGCAACTGCAAAAGAGAGGCAAATTTAGCGCCAATTCTCGCGCGTTTTGGCCCAAGTCCCATTGACTTTTGAATGGATCCCAGTAAAAGGGCTCTTCCTGCATCCTCTGGGCTGCGGGGCTATACGCTGTTTGAGGCATGAAAACGCTTATCCGTGTCAAGGATAAGGGCCGAAAGACGCGAAACGATAAGGAAAGCAAAATGTTTGCAGTTTTGAAAACTGGCGGCAAGCAATACAAAGTGACTTCGGGCGATATCCTTCGTGTTGAAAAGCTAGCTGCCGCAGCGGGTGAAACCGTACAATTCAACGACATTCTAATGGTGGACACGACTGTGGGCGCACCATTTGTATCTGGTGCGGCGGTTCAAGCCGAAGTGATCGACCAGATCAAAGGCGAAAAGACGATTAACTTTGTAAAGCGTCGTCGTAAGCACTCGTCTCAACGAACCAAAGGGCACCGTCAACAATTGACATTGCTCCGCGTCACTGAGATCCTTGCATCTGGTGGCGATAAATCTGGCGTCAAAGCCGCGATGGGCGCAGGCTCTGTCACGGGCGCCGCAGCGGTTGCTGCACCTGCAGAAAAGCCAGCCGCGAAAAAAGCCGCGGCACCCAAAGCAGACGCGCCAGCGGCCGCAGCGGGCGCAGACGATTTGAAAAAATTGTCAGGCGTTGGACCGGCTCTTGAGAAAAAGTTGATTGCGGGGGGCGTGACATCGTTCGCTCAAATCGCAGCATGGACCGAAGCGGATATTGCGGAATTTGATGAGAAACTCTCATTTAAAGGTCGCATTGAGCGCGAAGGTTGGGTAGAACAAGCCAAAGATTTGGCTGGAAACTAAGGAGACCTAAGCAATGGCACATAAAAAAGCTGGTGGTTCGTCCCGTAACGGTCGCGACAGTGCAGGTCGCCGTCTTGGCGTGAAGCTCTTTGGTGGACAGCACGCGATCCCTGGAAACATCATTGCGCGTCAGCGCGGCACAAAGTGGTGGCCAGGTGAAGGCGTCGGCATGGGCAAAGATCACACAATCTTTGCAACATCCGAAGGCGCGGTGAAGTTCCACAAAGGCCTCAAAGGCCGCACATTTATTTCGGTACTCCCAGTGGCGGAGGCCGCTGAATAAGTCGATCTAAAAGCAAAAACTTTTAAAGGGATCGGCTCGTCCGGTCCCTTTTTGTTTTCTTAGGAGGTAGTTATTATGACGCGCCAACTTGACTTTATCCACGGCACTAAAGCACATTTGCGCCCCCTGCGCGCGGATGATCATTATCGGATTAGACAGATTGCGTCACAAAAAATCGTATCGCAAAATACGTCGGCTATACCTCATCCTTATCCCGATGGGCAGGCACAGATTTTTGTTGGGCGCATTTTGGATGAAACAAAACCTATGTGGGCATTGGATGCCAGTCATGTAGGTCACTCAGATTTAATTGGGTTAATTGGACTCAGCATGCCCGCCGATGACTATGAGCTAGGGTATATGCTCGATCCCGCCTTTTGGGGATTGGGCTATATGAGCGCTGCTGTAAAGGATTTGATAGCACAAAACCCATTGAATGTGGCCTCGGTCAATGCAGGCGTGTTTCAAGATAACCCCGCCTCGGCACGTGTTTTGACGAAGGCGGGCTTCGCATATACAGGCGATGATGAGGCGTTTAGTATTGCGCGTAATGCCATTGTGCAACGCTGGCGCTACATCTATACCTACGCGCAGTAACAAAGGTAGACCCTCATGCAATTTCTCGACCTGACCAAAGTTTACATCCGTTCTGGCGCAGGTGGGTCTGGTGCTGTCAGTTTTCGCCGCGAAAAATTCATTGAATATGGCGGCCCCGATGGCGGCGATGGCGGCAATGGCGGCTCGGTCATTGTTGAGGCGATTGACGGGCTCAATACCTTGATTGATTTCCGCTACCAGCAGCATTTCTTTGCCGATAACGGCGGGCGCGGCATGGGAAAACAGCGCACAGGCGCCACAGGCGAGAACATCGTCTTGCGCGTGCCTGTCGGGACCGAGATTTTGGACGAAGACCAAGAGACCGTTCTTGCCGATCTGACCGAAGTGGGCGCGCGCGTTGTTTTGGCCAAAGGCGGCAATGGCGGTTGGGGCAACTTGCGGTTTAAAACCTCTACGAACCAAGCGCCAAGCCGCGCCAATCCTGGTCAAGATGGGATTGAACGGACGATTTGGCTGCGCCTCAAATTGATCGCGGATGCGGGGCTCTTGGGCCTTCCCAATGCAGGAAAATCCACGTTTTTGGCCGCCACATCCAATGCACGCCCGAAAATTGCCGATTATCCATTCACCACACTATACCCAAATCTCGGGGTGGTCGGAGTGGACAATGCCGAATTTGTCGTGGCCGATATTCCGGGTTTGATCGAAGGCGCAAGTGAAGGCGCGGGCTTGGGCGATTTGTTCTTGGGTCATGTTGAACGCTGCGCCGTGTTGCTGCATATTGTCGATGGCACGGCCGAAGATGTCTTGGGCGATTACCAGACAATTTTAGGTGAATTGGCCGCATATTCCGAGATTTTGGCAGCCAAGCCGCGGATCACAGTTCTCAATAAAATTGATGCGTTGGACGATGAAATGCGCGCCGAATATAAAGCAATGCTAGAGGCCGAGACTGGCGGTGAGGTGCTTTTGATGTCAGGGGCTTCGCATGAAGGGACTGAAAATGTCCTTCGGGCGCTCAAGGCGAACATTAACTCTGAACGTTTAAGACAAAAGAAAGCAGATGCGCCAGATGAGGACGAGGCGGCATGGCGTCCTTAACTTCATCTAAACGTGTTGTGATTAAAATCGGCTCTGCCCTGTTGGTCGATGCAGGCTCAGGCCGGCTTAATCGCCCATGGCTTTTGGGCCTTGCCCAAGATGTCGCGATGCTTCGAGGGCAGGGGAAGGATGTCCTCCTTGTCTCTTCTGGCTCCATTGCTTTGGGCCGCGGTGTTTTGGGGTTTGACCGGGGTGACTTGCCCCTTGAACAAAGCCAAGCGGCGGCCAGTGTCGGGCAAATTCAATTGGCTCAGGCCTATTCTGACGTTTTGGCCCACGAGGGCGTGACCGCAGGGCAAGTCTTGTTAACCTTAGACGATAGCCAAGATAGACGGCGCTATTTGAATTCGCGGGCCACTTTGGAAACGCTGCTGTCGTTAGGCGTGGTGCCGATCATCAATGAAAACGACACTGTGGCGACAGATGAAATCCGCTTTGGTGACAATGATCGGTTGGCGGCGCAGGTTGCTGTGACTGTTGGCGCAGATTGTCTGATCCTTTTATCTGATATTGATGGGCTTTATACCGACAATCCGAATGTGAATTTATCGGCGCAACATATTGAACATGTTGATAAAATCACTTCAGACATTGAGATCATGGCGGGTGACCCGATCTCGGGCCTGTCCAAGGGCGGGATGAAGACCAAGATCATGGCGGCCAAGACGGCGACGCAGGCCGGATGCGCGATGGCGATCACATTAGGCGCAGTTGAGCGGCCTATTTCGGCGATGCTTGGTGGGGCGCGGAAGACATGGTTTGCCCCGATAACGGACCCTCAAACTGCGCGCAAAGCGTGGATTAGTGCAATGAAACGCCAAGGCGAGGTGCATATTGACCACGGCGCGGCGCAGGCTCTGACGCGTGGGACATCCCTGTTGCCGGCTGGTGTGACCCATGTGTCAGGTGTCTTTGAACGGGGCGATGCCATCGCAATTGTGGATGCTACAGGTCGCGAGCTGGCGCGCGGCTTAGTGCGGTATTCAAGTGAGGAAGCGCAAAAAATTATGGGACAGCAATCCAAACAGATTGCAACGATACTTGGCTATGAGCGCCGCGCAGCGTTGGTGCACCGCGATGATATGGCCGTCGGAGGAGAGATTGATGAGTGATATCCAAACGATGATGAATGACATCGGCCAACGGGCGAAGGCCGCGGCGGCGCAGCTTGCCTTGGCCGATCCTGTTGCGAAACAAACGGCGCTCATTGAGGCCGCCAAGTATATCGAGGCGCATCGCGATGAGCTGATCGCCGCCAATGCCAAGGATATGGAATTTGGTCGCAACAAAGGCCTCTCGATCCCGATGTTGGACCGGCTTGAGCTGAATGCAGATCGGATTACGGGGATGTGTGAGGGTTTGCGCACTGTGGCGGCTCAGGATGATCCAGTGGGCCGTGTGCTGGATCAATGGAGCCAGCCAAGCGGGCTTGATATTACCAAAGTTTCCACGCCGATCGGTGTGATCGGGGTGATTTATGAGAGCCGCCCCAATGTGACGGCAGATGCAGGGGCGTTGGCTGTGAAATCGGGTAATGCGGTGATTTTGCGCGGCGGCTCGGAAAGCTATCATAGCGCCCAAGTGATCGCCCAAGGCTTACAGCACGGATTGCGCCTCGCGGGCCTGCCGGAGCATGCCGTACAGCTGATCCCGACACGTGATCGCGCGGCGGTCAATGCACTCCTTGGTTTGACGGAATATGTCGATGTGATTGTGCCGCGCGGCGGTAAGAGTTTGGTCGCGCTGGTTCAATCTCAGGCCCGCGTGCCCGTGTTTTCGCATTTAGAAGGGATCGTGCATCTGTACATTGATGCGCATGCCGATCCTGTAAAAGCTTTGAATATCGTCCTGAACGCCAAAACGCGCCGCGTGGAAATTTGTGGCGCGGCGGAATGTCTGCTGATTCACGAAGATGTCGCTGATACAATCGGGCGCGGTGTCGTCCAGGCCTTGATCGAAAAAGGTGTCGAAGTGCACGCTGATGCGGCGTTAAAAGCCATCGACGGCGTCATTGCGGCCACCGATGCGGATTGGGGCAAGGAGTTTTTAGATCGGATTATCGCCGTTAAAACGGTCGGCTCTGTGCATGAGGCGATTGCGCATATTGCTGAGTTCGGCTCGGATCATACCGATGGTGTGATCACCGAAGACGAAGAAGTGGCGGAGCTCTTTTTCAAACATGTGAATAGCGCGATTGTCATGCTCAATTCCTCGACTCAATTTGCTGATGGCGGCGAATTTGGGATGGGGGCGGAAATTGGCATTGCAACTGGCAAGCTGCATGCGCGGGGGCCCGTTGGAGCCGCGCAATTGACCAGTTACAAGTATCAAGTGCGTTCAAATGGGGCCGTCCGAGGATAGATCACCCTTGTGGGATTACGATTTCGGCCCCGTTTTTCAATGACTTCACGTCCAGTTGTGTTCCCAAACTCAATAAAATTTGATGTGCATAGAAGAAGTGGAGCTTGGATGGATCTGCCATTGCATCGTCGGCAGATATCTCAAACACGCCAAAATTTACTTTGGTGGTACTTTCGATGCGCAGATGCGGTTCGCCAACGTGCACCGTTCCGCCAAAGGGGATCGCATCTACGGCACATAAGGCAAGAAGGCAGATGAGCCGTGCGTGCGCGTTTGGCAGCGTCTCGCCAAATTGGCAGGTCAGTGCGTATCGTGGCTGGGTGAAGATCAGTGATAATGTATGACAAAGCTGTTGCGCGGGCAATACACTCTCGGTCTTGACTGGGCCAAAGGCGAGGCGAATGACCTTGATCCGCTCTTGGGCGTTTTGAACGCTTTGCTCCATCAGTTGGAATTCTTCGGTTTTTGGAAATCCAGAGAGTTCTAAAAGTTCTAAGCCATTGGCAATCGCGCCCAATGGGTTCACGATGTCATGAACGATCCGCGCGGCGACATGTGTCATTGCCTGATCGAGGCGCATAGCGTCAAATGCCGGTGTAACAGAAGGGTCCGCGATCGATGGAGTTGAATAATCAAAATGCATTTTTAGAACCTGGTATGCGCGTCACGCATCCACAATATCCACAGTGGGGCGTCGGGCAAGTGCAATCGTTAATGGGCCACCGCGTGACTGTGAGTTTTCCTGAAACTGGAAAAATGGTTATCGATGGTCGAACAGTTATTTTAGACATAGTATACGATAGTCAGTAAGGTTTAACAAATTCTTAACGTCGCATGGATATTGCGAGCCTTGTGTTTTGCCCCTAGAAGAGGGCTATGACGCAGATCACCCATTTTCCTGATTTTCAAACCCGCTTGGCCCAGTCACCCTCTGATCTCATTGCGGCCCAAGAGCTGCGGTACGAGGTTTTTGTGGCCGAGCTTGGCGCATCGGGCGCGGGCGTTGATCATAGTGCGCGGCGCGAGACGGATGTCTATGATCCGCATTTTGATCACTTGATGTTATGGGATATGGCGGCGCCTGAGGGGCCTGCACTTGTGGGGGTGTACAGGCTGCTGCGCTGTGATCAGCGTCACAAAGTGGGGCAGTTTTACACAGCCTCAGAATATGACCTAAGCCCGCTTGAGACTGGGGGGCGGCGGTTATTAGAATTGGGACGCTCGTGCATTGCGGCGCCCTATCGACGCTCGGCGGCGCTCTATTTCCTGTGGTCCGCCCTGGCCGATTATATTGATGAATTTCAGATAGATATCTTATTTGGTGTCGCAAGCTTTCATGGCACGGACATCGCCAGCTTGGCCCCATCGCTGAGTTTATTGCACGCGCGCCATTTGGCCCCGATTGAGATCCGCCCGCGTGCCGTGCCCCATGCCTTTCAACCGATGGATCTGATCGCGCCCGATCAAATCAACCGTGTCCAAGCGATGGCACAGGTCCCTGCGTTGATCAAAGGATACCTTAAGCTCGGCGGTATGATTGGCGAGGGGGCCTATGTGGATCACGCGTTTAACACCACTGATGTGTGCATCGTGATGGATACGGCGCGGATCAACTGGGAGCAAGCGCGTCTCTTTACGCAAAGGCGGCTAGAATGAATGATGTGACGTGGAAAGGCGCGCCCGAAGAAGACGGGCCGCCCATTGGGATCGCAGGTTGGCTGCGCGCAAGTGTGCGCATGTCGATCGTCCTTGTCGTCATCTTGATTGGGGTCGTCCTGTCGATACCAGCAATGGGAATGGACCGTGTTCTTAGGACGCGCAGTGCCGGCTCTATTCGGCAAATCGTCTGCGTGATCGCGCTCAAAATCGTGGGCCTTCGGTTAACGGTGCGTGGCGCACAGGACCGCGCGGCGCGGCTCTATGTGGCCAATCATGTCTCTTGGCTGGATATTTTCGTCATAAACGGATCGATCAATGGCTGTTTCGTCGCCAAATCCGAAGTGCGTCGTTGGCCAGGGATCGGCCTCTTGGCGCGGTTTGGCGGGACGGAGTTTATCAATCGCGGCCGCGGGGCCACGCGGGATGAGATGCTTAAATTAGATAAATCCATTTCATCGGGTAAGAGCTTGATTCTCTTTCCAGAAGGAACATCAAGCGACGGGTTGCAAGTGTTGCCGTTTCGCTCATCCATGGTGCAGATGTGTTTTCGGGATGGGTGGGATGCCCGTTGGGCGGTCCAACCTGTTTCCGTCATCTATCATGGGCCAAAAGGGGGCGACCCTCGCTTTTACGGGTGGTGGGGGGATATGTCCTTTGGGGCGCATTTCATCAAAACCTTTGCCGCCCGCCGTCATGGGCATGTCGAGGTGATTTTCCACAGCGCTCAGTTGCCCGCCGCGTCCGCCGATCGCAAAGCGCTGACCGCCGCGTTAGAAGAGGCCGTCGCCGCCCCGTTTACGTCGCGCTGATCGCGGCGCACAGGCGAGCAAGCTCGGCTGCGGGATCCTCGTGATCCCAAATCTCGGCCCCAATTGCAAAGAAATCTGTGATCGGCGCAAAAGAGGCGATGCCCTCAGGGTCAAGCGCCCCTTGCGCCACGATGGGCAGCTCGATTGTCGCGCTCCACCATTCGAAAACGTCACGCTCCACTTGACGGCCATCGCCCAGATTATTGGCACCGATTGGCCCAAGGGCGACATAGTCGGCCCCGCGCTCGCCTGCGCTCATGCCTTCGTGCCGCGAGGTGCCGCAAAAACTACCGATGATGGCATCTTCGCCCAACGCTTTGCGCGCGGCGGCGACGGTTTTTGCCCCATCATCCAAATGCACCCCATCGAGACCGAGCCGCTCAGCGAGCATATAATGCTCGTCCAGAACCAAAGGCACGTCATGGCGGTGGGCCAATTCACGCACAGGGTCACACATGCGAATAATCTGATCTTCGCTATGTGCCGAAATGGCCAGACGCACACAGGCAATTGGTGTTTGCGCAAAAATTGTCTCGAGCACAGCGCAAAACGCCTGCGGATCAAAACTTGGCGGGGAAATCAAATAAACTTGGGGGGCTTGCTCTTGCGACATGGGGAACCTCGGGATACATCTGCACAGCCTTGTAACGGTGTTACGCCGCTGTTCCAAGTCTGATTTGGTAAAGCACGTGAGTTGGGATGACAATGCAAGAGATAGATTTTTTAGACCCGACGCTTGCCCCGTCTATTGTTCTGGTCCGCCCGCAGATGGGCGAAAATATCGGAGCGGCGGCGCGCGCTATGTTGAATTTTGGTCTAGATAAAATGCGCGTGGTCAATGCCCGCGACGGATGGCCCAATGAGAAGGCCATTGCCATGGCCAGCGGGGCAGGCCGTGTGTTGGACGCTGCGCTGCACGTCGAGGGGTTAGATGGGGCGCTGCGCGATGTGACCTATTCCTACGCGACCACGGCGCGGGCGCGGGATTTGACCAAAACGGTCTTTACGCCAGAGGGGGCCGCCGCAGATGCGCTGCGCCGTATGGCAATGGGGCAAAAGGTGAGTTTCGTCTTTGGCCCCGAGCGATCTGGCCTTGAGAACGAGGATTTAGCGCAGTGTAACGCGCTGATCACAGTGCCCGTTAATCCAGATTATGGCAGCTTGAACCTTGCGCAATGCGTCTTGCTCGTGGCCTATGAGTTTCGCCGCCAAGCCACCGCCCATCCGGCCATCACGCAAAGCGCGACTGACACCGACGCCGCAGGTTCGGCCGAAATGCAAGCTTTGGCGACACATTACGAAGAGCGTTTGAGCGAGGCGGGATTTTTCTGGCCAGAGGCCAAAGCGCAGTCGATGCGCATTCATCTCAGAAACCTATGGTCGCGCCTTGAACTGACGCGCGCAGATGTTCAAATGCTGCATGGAATCATGCGACAAATGGTACGATGGAAAGAGCGCGGCTCTGACCGTTAAAAGGGCGACATAGCCCAAGTGAGGATAAGATGAGCGAACGCAAATTATTCGAAGAGCAAACCACAGCGTCCCCAAGTGCAGGAACGGCACAGACGCGAGAGCACGGCCTGATTAGCAAAGACACAAGCGGCGCGCGCCGTGGCATCCGGATTTGGCTGGTGCTGCTCTTTGGCCTTGTGGCGTCGATGATTGCCGTGGGCGGGCTGACGCGTTTGACAGATTCGGGATTGTCCATCACGGAATGGCGCCCGATCACCGGTGCCGTGCCGCCCTTGAACGCAGAAGACTGGCAATCCGAGTTCGAAAAATATCGACAAATCCCAGAATACCAGTTGCAAAACAAAGGCATGAGCCTGTCTGAGTTTAAGTTTATCTATTGGTGGGAATGGGGCCATCGTCAATTGGGCCGCTTCGTCGGACTGGTCTGGCTCGTTGGCTTTGTTTGGCTGTGGGCCAAGGGCGCCTTGACGGGGCCGTGGCTTAAACGCGGTGTGATTTTGGGTGCATTGGGCGGCAGCCAAGGGGCCGTTGGCTGGTGGATGGTGCATTCCGGCCTAGGCGGAGAGATGCTCGATGTGGCCTCATACCGGTTGGCGACGCATCTGTGCTTGGCCTTTATTATTTTGGGCGTGATCGCGTGGTATTATTTCGATGCCGCTCGTGCAGGTCATGAAAACTTAACGGCGCGGCGCGCCCGCCATGACAATATGATGCGCTGGAGTGGCATTGTCGCGGCTGTGTTGTTTTTCCAGATTTTCTTGGGGGCGCTTGTCGCGGGCATTGATGCGGGGCGCAATTATACCGATTGGCCCCTGATGGCCGGCGCGTTTTTACCGCCCGAACCCCTATGGATGGAGCCTGTGTGGCGCAACTTTTTTGAAAACGATGGTCTTGTGCAATTCATGCACCGGATGAGCGGGTATTTCGTTGCGATCGTTGCACTGATCTATGTTTTCAAGTTTCGCAAAATCTCGGCGTTCACCGCGCGGCTCAATCTATTTGGCCTCGTGTTGGTGGCGCAAATTGTGTTGGGCATCATCACAGTGATGAATAGCTCTCCGATGGAACTGGCGTTGCCGCATCAGCTTTTGGCTGTATTTTTATGGGTGAGTGTGCTCTATTCTCGCTATGGCGCGGCATATCCGCCTGCGCGTTCAGTCCGAGATTAGGAGAGACGATGACAGATGCTGCGTATGATGCTTTGCTTGGCTATGTGAAACAAACCACAGCGCTGAGCGAAGTGGCTGGGCGGCTTGGTTGGGATCAGCAAACGGTGATGCCCGCCGGATCCGCACACCAACGTGCCGAGGAAATGGCAGCCATGGAAGTGGTGCTGCATGAGCGAAAGACAGCGCCGCAGATTGGAGAGTGGCTTTCAGCCCTCTCGCGTGGCAGTCTGAACCAAACACAGCGTGCGATGGTCGATCATATTGAGTGGTCTTATCAGCGTGACGTAAAACGACCCGCCGCCTTGATGGAGCGGTTGGCCCGTGTCACCGCGCAGGCGTTTGATATTTGGGCACAGGCGCGCGCCAACGAAGATGTCGCAGCGTTCTTACCTATCTTGGATGAGCTGATCACATTGCGCCGCGAGGAGGCCGCCGCCTTGAGTGACGGGCCTGCCTATGATGCGTTGTTGCAAGATTATGAGCGCGGGATGAGCGCGCAGCGCATCAGCGAGATGTTTGACGCCTTGCGCCCACGCCTGAGCGCCCTGCGCGCCGCAGTTGCCGATGCCCCGCAGATCCCTGCGCTTACTGGGGTGTTTCCCAAAGATCAGCAAATGCAGATCGCCCAGCTTTTGGCGCAGAAGTTTAACTATGATTTGAATATGGGGCGGGTTGATTTGGCCTTGCATCCATTCTCGTCGGGCTCTGGCCAAGATGTGCGCATTACAACGCGCGTGGATGAGAGTGACCCGTTGAATTGTTTTTACTCGACTATTCACGAAGTCGGTCACGCCACCTATGAGCAAAATATTGATGCGGCGCATTTCCTCACGCCTTTGGGGCAGGGGGTGTCTTTGGGTGTGCACGAAAGTCAAAGCCGCATCTATGAAAATCAATTGGGACGCTCGCGCGGTGTCGTTTCTTGGCTCTATGAGCAGATGACGGCGACCTTTAAGGACGCGCAGCTAGGCTCGCCAGAGGCGCTCTATCGGGTGATCAACCGCGTGGAAACGGGGTTCATTCGCACAGAGGCGGACGAGCTGCATTATAATTTGCACGTGGCGTTGCGCTTCACGTTAGAACAGGCGTTGATGTCTGGTGATTTGCAATCAGGTGATCTAGAGGCGGCGTGGAACGACCAATTTACCAAGGACTTTGGGAAAACGGTACCGTGCCCATCCCAAGGCGTGTTGCAAGATGTGCATTGGTCTGGCGGGGCTTTTGCCTATTTCCCGACCTATAGTTTTGGGAATGTCTATGCAGGGTGTTTGTTCGACGCGATGCAGACCCAAGATGAGGCCATAGCACCGGCGCTTGATACTGGCGATGTGGACCCGGCGCTGCGTTGGCTGCGCGAGAACGTCCAACATCATGGCGCGGCGTTATCTGCGCAAGAGATTATCAAGACCGCCACAGGCCATAGCGCGCCCAACCCAGAGCCGTTGTTGTCTTATCTCGAGGCGAAGTATAGCGATATTTATCATCTCTAAAAGAAAAAGGAAGTGAAGATCACTGCCTTTTTATGGTCTGAACAGGAGGCCGACGGCCGCAGTTAAGTGTCTGCGGCTGTCTCTTCTGTGCTGTCTGTTCCATCGTCCTCGACGCTGTCATCCTCATCATCGGATTCCGCAATCCATGCCACGGACACGACACGCTCTGCCGGTGCCGTGTTGAACACTTTGACCCCGCCCGCGCTGCGTGAGCGGAAGGAAATGCCATCCACAGGCACGCGGATCGATTGGCCTTGATCCGAGGCCAGCATGATTTGATCACCAAGATCGGCGGGGAAAGAGGCCACAATAGGCCCGCCACGCATGGATTTTTCCATGGCCGTGACCCCTTGGCCCCCGCGGCCGCGCACGGGGTAGTCATGGCTTGAGCTGAGCTTACCTGCGCCGCGTTCGGTGATGGTGAGGATCAGGCGCTCGGCCTCGGCCATTTGTGCATAGCGCTCAGCAGAGAGGGATGTCTCAGCAAAGATTTCGTCATCCTCTGTTGTGGCCTCATCTTCTACACCGGCCATGGCGCGGCGTTGTTTCAAGAAGGCTGCGCGCTCTTCTGGAGTGGCTTCGAAATGGGGAAGAATGGACATCGAGACAACGTGATCGCCTTGGGCCAGTTTGACGCCGCGCACCCCGAGAGAATTGCGTGAATTGAACACACGCACATCCGTTGAGGGGAACCGAATGGCGCGCCCGGAAGCCGTGACCAACATCACATCATCATCAGCAGAGCAAATCCGCACATTGATGAGTTTTGTTCCCTCGTTTTCATCTTCGAACTTCATGGCGATTTTACCATTCGAGCGTACGGAGGTGAAATCCGACAGGGCATTGCGCCGCACGGTGCCACGATCTGTGGCAAAGACGACTTGTAGATCGCCCCATTCATCCTCGTCCCGATCAACGGGCATAATCGCCGCGATCGACACGCCTTGCGGAATGGGAAGGATGTTGACGATCGCCTTGCCTTTGGCCGTCCGCGACCCTTGGGGGAGGCGCCATGTTTTAAGCTTGTACGCCATGCCGTCCGTCGTGAAGAAGAGCAGCTGCGTATGAGTATTTGCAACAAACAAAGTTGTAACAACATCATCATCTTTGGTCGACATGCCTGATAGGCCTTTGCCGCCACGACGCTGCGCGCGGAAATCCACCAAAGGCGTACGTTTGATATAGCCAGATTGCGTGATGGTGACGACCATATCTTCGCGTTCGATCAGATCCTCGTCATCCATATCGCCGGCCCAATCGACGATCTCGGTGCGGCGTGGCACGGCGAAGTTTTCGCGCACTTCGTGCAGCTCGTCGGAAATGATGCCTAAAATTGCCTCGCGGCTGGAGAGGATCGCAAGGAATTCTTTGATTTTGCCGGCAAGAACTTCGAGCTCTTCGGTCACTTCATTCACGCCGATTTGAGTCAGGCGTTGTAACCGCAGTTCAAGGATCGCCCGGGCCTGTACCTCGGAGAGGTTGTAGGTGCCATCTTCGTTCATTTTATGCAGCGGATCATCGATCAAGCTGATATAGCCCGCGATGTCATGGGCCGGCCAACGGCGCGCCATCAATTTGAGGCGTGCTTCGGCGGCGTCGGCTGAGGCGCGAATGGTGGCAACCACTTCGTCAACATTCGTGACGGCGACGGCCAGACCACATAGGATATGGGCGCGCTCGCGGGCTTTGCGCAGTTCAAACGCGGTTCGGCGGGCGACGACATCCTCGCGGAAGTCCAAAAAGGAAGTGAGAAAGCGGCGCAACGTCAGCGTTTCTGGGCGCCCGCCATTGAGCGCCAGCATGTTACAGCCAAACGACGTTTGCATCGGGCTAAAGCGATAGAGTTGATTGAGCACCACCTCGACCGAGGCGTCGCGCTTAAGCTCGACCACCACGCGCACACCGTTGCGATCAGATTCGTCTTGGACATGGGCAATGCCTTCGATCCGCTTTTCACGCACAGCATCGGCGATTTTTTCAATCATCGATGCTTTGTTCACTTGATAGGGGATTTCGTCGACAATGATGGCCCAGCGATCTTTGCGCAGCTCTTCGATATGGGTTTTCGCGCGAATGATGACGGATCCGCGCCCTTCGAGATAGGCTTTGCGCGCGCCGCCACGGCCCAGCATAATGCCGCCCGTTGGAAAGTCGGGGCCAGGCACATATTGGATCAGCTCCTCAGAGCTTAGGTCAGGATTTTCGATCAAGGCCAGTGTGGCATCGACAACTTCGCCCAAGTTATGCGGTGGAATGTTCGTCGCCATACCCACGGCAATCCCGCCCGCGCCATTGACCAGCATATTAGGAAAGCGCGCCGGTAAAACAGTCGGCTCGCGGTCTTTACCATCGTAGTTATCTTGGAAATCGACCGTATCTTTGTCGATATCGGCCAAGACATAAGCGGCGGGTTTGTCCATGCGCACGTCGGTATAGCGCATGGCGGCGGCGTTATCGCCATCCATGGAGCCAAAGTTCCCTTGGCCATCGAGTAGCGGCAAAGACATTGAGAAATCTTGCGCCATCCGCACCAAGGCGTCGTAGATCGCGCTATCGCCATGCGGGTGGTATTTCCCCATCACATCGCCCACCGGACGGGCGGATTTGCGATAGGATTTGTCATGCGTGTTGTTCGTTTCATGCATCGCGTACAAAATACGGCGGTGCACAGGTTTGAGGCCGTCGCGCAAATCAGGGATGGCGCGGCTGACAATCACGGACATCGCATAATCCAAGTAAGAGGATTTCAGCTCGCTTGTGATTGAGATGGTCGGACCAAGAGGGCCTGTTGGCTTTGGATCGTCTGAGGCGGGCGTTTCTATATCGCTCAACGTGATACCTTTTACAGTTGTGATACTGGTTTACAGTTTCAAATAGTGCACGGACATGCGCACAAAAATTCCAAGAGAGTTATGGGATGATCCGCGTGTATTTCACGCCTTCAAGGGTCGCCCCAGCTAAAAGCCCCGCTTGACCAAAGACTGCGGCAATTACTGGTGCAGTCGTCATGATCGTGTCGGCCTTGAATGTTTGACCCGTCCCGCGGAAGGCATATTCGACTTCTGCCCCAGCGGCCCAGCCGCGCGAGGCGCGAAAGGCGCTTAGCGCTTCGTCGGTCATGAAAAACAGGACGTGGGCATATTGCTGTGCACCAATTTGTAAGCCAATATTGGCCTTGGCGGCAGAGTAGTAATCCACGATTGCATTATCGATCATCAAGGCACCGCGCCCATACCCGCCCCCGATGCCAAAGCCAGCCTCGGTCATCAATGGCATCACAAGCATCCCTGAGGATTTTTGCACCAATGTCGTGGACGAGGGGTATTGCGCATACATCTGCGCCAGCGTGCGTTCAACGCGTGCGTCGATCTTAGATGAGTTGTTTGTTCCGATGCCGTTTCCGCATGCACTTAGCCCTGCGGCGGCGCCTCCTAGGATCATTGCTCTTCGAGTGAATTGTGACATGCTCACCTCTTGTTATATGCGCCTATTTTGCGGCGCTTGTCTGTATTGACGCCATATTATGTGTTTTGTCACGGAATGTCACGCGATTTAACGTGATAAAACCTCGGCGGCAAATGGGGCGAAATATGTGAGGATGCCATCACATCCGGCCCGTTTGAAGCAGAGCAAGCTTTCCATCACAGCGGTTTCTTGATCCACCCAGCCGTTTTGCACGCCGGCCATGATCATCGCGTATTCGCCCGACACTTGATAGGCGAATGTGGGCACATCAAACGTGTCTTTGATCCGTGCGCACATGTCCAGATAGGGCATGCCTGGCTTGATCATCACCATATCGGCGCCTTCGTTGATGTCGCGCTCGACGCAGCGCATTGCCTCGGCGCGGTTGGCAGGATTGATTTGATAGGTTTTCTTATCGCCCTTAAGCGCCCCAGAGGCACCCACAGCGTCGCGAAATGGGCCATAAAAGCCAGAGGCATATTTGGCCGCGTAAGATAAGATAACGACATGTCCCATATCCTGCGTTTCTAGCGCATCACGAATGGCGGCGATCCGGCCATCCATCATATCGGAAGGGCCCAGAATATCGGCCCCTGATTCGGCTTGGACCAAAGCTTGTTTGACCAAACACTCGACAGTTTCGTCGTTGATAATTTTGCCATCGCGCACAATGCCATCATGGCCCAAGGCATTATAAGGATCGAGCGCGATATCTGTCATAAGCGCCACGTCTGGCACGGCCGCGCTGAGGCGGCGCAAGGCGCGGTTGGTGAGGTTGTTTTCATTCCACGCCTCGGCGCAATCATGGGTCTTGGCGCTGTCATCGGTTTTGGGAAAAAGACAGATGGTGCGGATGCCCAAGTCTCTGGCGCGTTTGACCTCGTCTTCGAGAACATCCAAAGAGAGGCGGTTCACACCGGGCAAAGAGGCGATGGGTTCACGAATATTTTCGCCCTCACGAATGAAGACTGGCCAAATCATATCTTGGACACGCAGGGCGTTTTCCTCGATCATATCGCGAATGGCATGGCTTTGACGCAGCCGCCGCAATCGTTGAGCAGGGCGAAAACGTGTGAGTATATCTTTTTCCAAGGCCATTGGATCACCTCTTGTTGTATCGTGCTTTGCAACCTACGTTGCTTTGAGACAAAAGGCTAGAACTGAGCCTGAATTAAAGGAGCACAGTGCGTGCAATTCTTTTCGACGATCGACTTTCACAGCTTCTCATCCTTTTGGTATTGGGCTGTGGTGGTTGTGCAGTGGTCTGTTTTGACATTTTTTGTTCATGGCGTTCCAGTCAATACGATCATGCGGTCGCGCAAACATGATCAGGCGCGGGAGGATATGCAGGCGCTGTTTTCGTTGTATCGGCGCCGATTTGAGCGGTCTGTGCCCGATGACCTCTCGGTGCCCCTGGGTGTTGTGGCGTTCTTATTTGCGATGCTGTTTGTCATGGGGTTCGTTCTGGGGAATGAAATGTCCCAAGCGCTGATAGGATTGCTTGCGCCATTTTTGTTCGTTTCGCTCATAAATCTGCGTCGCATAAAGTTCTCTTATCTTTGTGACATAGAGGGGCATAAACTGCGTGGGTTTTTACTTGGGACGCGGCGACGGATTCAGACCGTGGGTGTGGTTTGGCTGTTTGTGCTGACGATGTGGGGCACATATCAAAATTTAGTGCGTTTCATGCCTATTCATTTTTAACCTGACCTGAGAGGCTCAAATGTGCGCTACATTGAGGTTGGCGTCAGAGTTGACTTTAGGAGTTGAACGCGCCAATCGGGGGCCATGACAGATACAAGCCCTACGCATTTTTTAGTTGGCGGCGCCCCAGAGGGGTTTGACGCGCATATATTGGCCCAAGAGGCCCAAGACCGCAGGGGCATTGTCCTTTATGTGGCTCGCGATGCGACGCGGCTTGAGGCAATGCGCGAAAGCTTGCAGTTTTTTGATCCTCAGTTGCCTGTGCTTGATTTTCCGGCGTGGGACTGTTTGCCCTATGATCGCGTCTCGCCCAATGCTGAAATCTCGGCTCGGCGGCTCAGCACGTTGGCCTATTTGGCCAATGGCGGCATCGAGGGGCGATTGGTGGTGCTCACCACCCTGAATGCGCTGACGCAAAAGATACCGAGCGCGCAGGTGATTGCGCAATCTAGTTTTGTGGCCAGTGTCGGGCGCCAAATCCATGAAGAGAAACTGCGCCAGTTCCTCGTGACCATGGGCTTTACCAAAGCGGCGACAGTTATTGAGCCCGGGGATTTCGCGATCCGTGGCGGCATCATCGATATCTATGCCCCCGGACATCCTCATCCAGTGCGCTTGGATCTCTTTGGCGATGTCCTTGATGGCGCGCGCTATTTTGATCCCGAGACACAGCGCAGCCTCAAGAGCATTGACGAAATTCGTCTGGCCCCTGTCAGTGAAGTGATTTTATCTGAGACGGCGATCACGCGGTTTCGGCAAAATTACCGCATTGAATTTGGCAGCGCGGGCCAAGATGATCCACTTTATGAGGCGGTCTCCGCGGGTCGCAAACATCAAGGCATGGAGCATTGGTTGCCGTTTTTCCATGACGGATTGTCCAGCTTGCTCGACTATATGCCGACGGCCAGTGTGGTCCTTGATCACCAAAGTGACGCGGCCCTTGAGGCGCGCTGGGAGCAGGTCCAAGACCAATTTGGCACGCGCCAGCATGCGTTGGATCAAAAGCTAGTGGCGGGCACGGTGTATAAGCCGATTGCGCCCGATCAGCTCTATCTCTCGCCAGATGCGCTCAATGCGCAAATGCAGGGGCACCGTGTGTTGCGGCTTGATCCTTTTGCGATGGCATCGGGACCAGAGGTGATTGATAAAGGCGCCAAGATCGGCCGCAATTTCGCCGCCGAGCGGCAGAACCAAGAGGTCAACCTCTTTGCCGTATTGGCGGATTTTGTGCGAGATCGGGCCAAATCCAAACCTGTCGTGTTGGCGTCCTATTCCACCGGCGCGCGCGAGCGTTTGCGGGCGCTGCTCTCGGATGAGGGGGTGTCCTCTGGGCCGCTGGTCTCTCATGCGGATGAAATCCAAGGCAAGGGCGTCTATTTCGCCCTGTGGCCCTTGGATCAAGGGTTTGAGACCAAAGATTTGTGTGTGATTTGCGAGCAAGACATCCTTGGGGATCGTTTGATCCGCAAGCCGACCAAACGGCGCAAGGCCGAGAATTTCCTGACCGAGACGCAATCCCTAAGTGCTGGTGATTTAGTGGTGCATGTGGATCACGGGATTGGCCGCTATCAAGGGATGGAAGTGGTCAAAGCGGCCGGTGTCGCGCATGAATGTCTGTTGCTGGAATATGCCGAAGGGGCGCGGCTCTATCTCCCTGTTGAGAATATCGAGCTATTGTCGAAATATGGCTCGGAGGTTGGGTTTTTAGATAAACTTGGCGGCGGGGCGTGGCAGGCGAAGAAAGCCCGCCTCAAACAGCGTATCCGCGATATGGCCGAACGGTTGATCAAAGTCGCCGCAGAGCGCGCCTTGCGCCATGCGCCGATCCTTGAGCCGACCGAAGGGATGTGGGACGCGTTTTGCGCGCGCTTCCCCTATGCCGAGACGGACGATCAGCTCAGCGCCATTTCGGATGTTGTCAGTGACATTGCCTCTGGCATGCCGATGGATCGTTTGATTTGCGGGGATGTCGGATTTGGCAAAACCGAAGTGGCGATGCGCGCGGCCTTTGTCGCGGCGGTGAGCGGCGTGCAAGTCGCTGTGATTGCGCCGACGACCTTGTTGGCGCGCCAACATGCCAAAGCGTTTCAAGAGCGGTTTCGCGGCTTTCCGGTCGAAGTTCGATCGCTCTCGCGGTTTGTCTCGACTAAAGCGGCCAGTGAAACGCGGGCCGGTCTGGCCGAGGGCACTGTGGATATTGTGGTTGGTACCCATGCAGTGCTGGCCAAATCCGTGCGGTTCAAAAACCTTGGGCTGCTGGTTGTGGATGAAGAGCAACGCTTTGGTGTGGCCCACAAAGAGCGGCTCAAGCAATTGCGCAGTGATATTCACGTGTTGACCCTGACTGCGACGCCCATTCCACGGACGTTGCAACTGTCCCTTTCTGGGGTGCGGGATCTGTCGATTATTGCGACGCCGCCGATCGACCGGTTGGCCATTCGCACTTATGTGAGCCCGTTTGATCCGGTGATGGTGCGCGAGGCGCTGTTGCGCGAGCATTATCGCGGGGGGCAATCGTTTTATGTAGTGCCCAAAATCTCTGATCTGCCCGAGGTCGAAGAGTTTTTGCAAACTCAGATGCCCGAGGTGAAATATGTCGTCGCGCACGGGCAAATGGCGGCCGGTGCCCTCGATGAGCGGATGAATGCGTTTTATGACGGGCAGTATGACGTATTGCTGGCCACAACGATTGTAGAGTCTGGTTTGGATATCCCTGCGGCCAATACGCTTGTGGTGCATCGCTCGGATCAATTTGGCCTGGCGCAGCTCTATCAAATTCGTGGCCGCGTAGGGCGCTCTAAAACCAGAGCCTTTGCCTATTTAACCACAAAGCCCAAGGCAAAGCTCACCGATGCTGCGCAAAAGCGTCTGCGGGTTCTGAGCTCATTGGATAGTCTCGGGGCTGGGTTTAATTTGGCCAGCCAAGACTTGGATATCCGCGGGGCAGGGAACTTGCTCGGGGATGAGCAATCGGGCCAAATGCGCGATGTGGGATACGAGCTCTATCAATCCATGCTCGAAGAGGCGATCGCCAAGATCAAATCGGGCGAGGGTGAGGGCCTTGATCTAAATGATGATCAATGGGCGCCGCAGATTAATTTGGGCGTCTCTGTATTGATCCCCGATGACTATATCCCCGATCTAGATGTCCGACTGGGCATTTATCGCCGTATGAGTAGCCTTGAGAAGAAAGTGGAACTTGAGGGATTGGCGGCCGAGTTGATTGACCGCTTTGGTCCATTGCCTAAAGAAGTAAACACTTTGATCCTTATCATGCGGATCAAGGCGATGTGCAAACGCGCGGGCATTGCCAAATTAGACGGTGGCCCCAAGGGGGCGACCGTGCAATTCCACAATGACAAATTCGCCTCGCCCCACGGGTTGATGGAGTTTTTGCAAGCGCAAAACGGTCAGGCGAAAGTCAAAGATAACAAGATTATCGTACGCCGCGATTGGGCGAAAACCTCGGATAAGATCAAAGGCGCATTTTCAATTGCCCAAGATCTGGCGAAAAAGGCCGCGGCGTCCAAGGCTTAGGTATCTGGGGGGCGGGCACGGCGTATGGCGCGCTTATTGGAATAGAAAACGGCCGCCAAACGAGGGCGGCCGTTTTTTAATTGGCGCTGGGCGTTAGCGGCCGCCTTGGATCAGGCGCATGCGCACGTAGTCTTTGGTCGTCTCAGACAGCGTGTCCAAATGCGCACCCTCAAAGAAGTGGCCAGCCCCTTCGACTTCGTCATGGGTGATTGTGATGCCTTTTTGCTCTTGGAGCTTTGAGACAAGGCCGCGCGTATCTTTGGGCGGGGCAACGCGGTCTGCTGTGCCATTGATGATCAGCCCAGAGTTGGGGCAGGGCGCCAAAAAGCTAAAGTCATACATATTCGCAGGCGGCGCGACCGAGACAAATCCAGTGATCTCTGGACGGCGCATCAAGAGTTGCATCCCGATCCAAGCGCCAAAGCTAAACCCAGCGACCCAGCAATGTTTGGATGAATTGTGCATAGATTGCAGATAATCCAGTGCAGAGGCCGCATCGGACAACTCGCCAACGCCTTGGTCATATGTGCCTTGGCTCCGGCCCACACCGCGAAAGTTAAATCGCATCACGGTAAACCCAAGCTCATGAAACGCATAATGCATCCGGTGAACGACTTTGTTATTCATCGTCCCGCCAAATTGGGGGTGAGGGTGCAAAATGATGGCAATCGGAGCGTCATTTTCGCGTTGCGGATGGTAGCGTCCTTCAAGGCGGCCCTCTGGACCAGGGAAAATTACCTCAGGCATGACAGCGCCGTACTCCTTTGTTGTCTTATGCAGGATACTTGACAGTATCTGTCGGGAAATATAGGCTTAGCGCCCAAGACCCCCCTTTTAAACCAGTTATATGGCAATAGCGATCTTCGATACCAAGGTCAATGCGTTGTGCGGTGTGATAGCATCAAAAGGAATAATACGGTGAAGTTGAGTACCAAAGGTCGATATGCGATGGTGGCGCTGACGGATATGGCGCTTCAGGGACGTGAAGGCCTGATCACTCTGGGCGATATATCCGAGCGGCAAGATGTCTCTTTGGCTTATCTTGAACAACTTTTTGTCAAGCTGCGCCGTGCAGAATTGGTCGAATCGGTGCGCGGCCCGGGGGGCGGATATCGCTTGAGCCGAGATCCCTCGCACATTCGAGTCGTTGATATCCTCAAGGCCGTCGATGAAACTGTGGATGCCATGCATAAAGGGGCCGGTGCCTCGGGCGCGCAATCTGGATCCAAGGCGCAGTCCTTTACCAATCGTCTGTGGCAGGGCCTCTCGGCGCATGTCTATGTCTACCTGCACCAAGCGCGTCTGAGCGATGTGATTGACAATGGGCTTGTGCCCTGTCCGGCGGTGCCCGCAATTTTAGATGTGGTTGACGAGTGAAACAGCGCATTTACTTAGATTACAACGCAACGGCCCCCCTCCGGCCAGAGGCGCGCGCCGCGATGGTGGCAGCGATGGATGCCGTGGGCAACCCATCCTCGGTGCACCAAGAGGGGCGCGCGGCCAAGGCCATTGTTGAGAAGGCGCGCCGGCAAGTGGCCCAAAGCTTTGGGGCGGATGGGGCGGATATTGTCTTTACCTCTGGGGCGACTGAGGCGGCGGCGCTTGCCTTGTCGCAAAAGGGTTTTGTTGCCTCGGATATCGAGCATGACGCCGTTCGGCAAAACGCGCAATGTGCGCTGGGCGTCTCGGCGCTGGGCCATGTCGATGTGATCGAGCCGGAACAGACAGCCTTGCAATATGCCAACTCAGAAACCGGTGTGGTGCAAAGTCTGCCCAATGGGATTGCCTTTTGTGATGCGACGCAGGGCTATGGCAAATTGCCGATCGCCTTTAATTGGATAGGCGCAAAGATTGCGGCGATCTCGGCGCATAAAATTGGCGGACCCGCGGGGATAGGTGCCCTTGTGATGCAACGCGGCACTGATATTGCGGCGCAAATCAAAGGCGGCGGCCAAGAAAGTGGGCGTCGCTCTGGGACGGAAAACATCATTGGCTTGGCCGGTTTTGGCGCGGCGGCCGAGGCGGCCCAGCGTGATTTAAATGATGGCGTTTGGGACCGCATAAAAGAATTTAGAATAATTCTAGAAAATTCACTTGAGCAAGAGGTACCAGAGGTTATATTAGTCTCTAAGAACGTTGAGCGTTTGCCCAACACAGTGATGTGCATTGTGGATGGCTGGAGAGGCGAGACGCAGGTGATGCAGATGGATTTGGCCGGATTTGCGATATCCGCGGGATCGGCTTGTTCATCTGGGAAAGTGCGGCAGTCCAATGTCCTGCGGGCGATGGGCTATAGCGAGAGCCAAGCCGCCTGTGCGATCCGAGTGTCTCTTGGGCTGCAAACGCATCGCGACGAGATAGATCGGTTTGTTGAGGCCTATGCCGCAGCCTACCGTAAGCAAAAAAGCCGGAGCCAATAGAGGGCAAACATGGATGATGTAAGAGTGAAAGATGGCGTCGATCAGGAAACTGTAGACGCCGTACGCGAAGTGAGCACCTATAAATATGGGTGGAACACTGATATCGAAATGGAATACGCGCCCAAAGGTGTGAATACCGATATTGTACGTCTCATTTCAGATAAAAACGAAGAGCCCGAATGGATGACGCAGTGGCGGCTCGAGGCCTTTGCACGGTGGGAAAAAATGACTGAACCCAAATGGGCGATGGTCGATTATCCTGAGATTGATTTCCAAGATCAGTATTACTACGCCCGTCCAAAATCCATGACCGAAAAGCCAAAGTCACTGGATGACGTGGATCCAAAACTGTTGGAAACATACAAAAAATTGGGTATACCTCTCAAAGAGCAGATGCTACTTGCAGGCGTTGAAGGGGCTGAAAACGCCGATCCAGAGCGCAAAGTCGCAGTGGATGCTGTGTTTGACTCCGTCTCTGTTGGCACGACTTTCAAAGAGGAATTGGCCAAGGCCGGCGTGATCTTTTGCTCGATCTCAGAGGCGATCAAAGAGCATCCCGAATTGGTCAAGAAATACCTCGGCACTGTGGTGCCCGTGTCGGATAATTACTACGCAACGCTCAATTCGGCGGTGTTCTCGGATGGGTCATTTGTCTACATTCCGCCCAACACACGCTGCCCGATGGAGCTGTCGACATATTTCCGCATCAATGCCGAAAATACAGGTCAGTTTGAACGCACATTGATCATCGCCGACAAGGGATCCTATGTGTCCTACCTCGAGGGATGCACCGCGCCGCAGCGCGATGTTGCGCAATTGCACGCCGCGGTTGTTGAGATCATCGTCGAAGAAGATGCCGAAGTGAAATATTCCACTGTGCAAAACTGGTATCCTGGTGATGAAAACGGCAAGGGCGGTATCTATAACTTTGTGACCAAACGGGCCGATTGCCGTGGTGCGCGCTCCAAAGTGATGTGGACCCAAGTTGAAACAGGCTCGGCCGTGACGTGGAAATACCCATCGTGTATTTTGCGCGGGGACGACAGCCAAGGCGAGTTTTACTCGATTGCGATTGCCAACAATCATCAACAGGCCGACACAGGCACTAAGATGATCCATTTGGGCAAAAACACAAAATCGCGCATTGTGTCCAAAGGGATCAGTGCGGGTGTCGCACAAAACACCTATCGCGGTCTGGTCAGCATGCACCCCAAGGCCAAGGAAAGCCGTAACTATACGCAATGTGATAGCTTGCTGATTGGCGACAAATGCGGCGCGCACACTGTGCCCTATATCGAGGTTAAAAATGCTTCGAGCCGCGTGGAACACGAAGCGACCACATCCAAAGTGGATGATGAGCAAATGTTCTATTGCCAACAGCGCGGGCTAGACGAGGAAGAGGCCGTCGCCTTGATCGTCAATGGCTTTTGTAAAGAAGTGCTACAGGCCTTGCCGATGGAATTCGCAATGGAAGCGCAGCAACTCGTTGCCATTTCATTAGAAGGATCCGTAGGCTAATGACACAAAAGCCGCGCACGGCATCTTCTGTTCGTTTTGCAGTGCGTGGCGGGCTGTTTGGCGCGGCTGTGTTGGAATTTGTCCTGTTCTTTTATGAGGGCATGATGGGTATCGCCAGTTCGCTGTCGGTATCCGTAAGCCGCGCGGCCGTGTTCTTTGTGATCTTTGCCGCCATAAGCTGGTCTATGTCCAAAGCGCGTAGCGCGCACCAAGATGGAGAAGCGGAATGATTGTCACAACAACGCCCTCGATCGAGGGGCATCCTATTCGTGAATACAAAGGGATCGTTGTTGGCGAGGCGATCATGGGCGCAAATGTGGTACGCGATATTTTTGCCTCGATCACGGATGTGATTGGCGGGCGCTCCGGCGCTTATGAGAGTAAACTTGCCGATGC
>JBDNBY010000047.1:0-7567 GCA_039767595.1 Paracoccaceae bacterium
CGCGAAACCCAACGAGGCCGAACGACACCTGCTCGTTCAATCCACGTTGCGAGAGTGTGGCGTAGAGCTGGTTCACCGCCGCGCGCGTTGCATCGATATAGGGGCCCATTGAGGTGGTGGTATCCACAACAAACACAATACCCGTCTTAAACGGTTTTGGGGCCGCTGGAGTGGGGGCACTCGGCGCCTGTGACGGCGCGGCGTTCGAACTGGCCACGGCCACTTCGAGCAAATTCACGAATGTGCCATTTTCGAAAATCTCTTCTTCGGCTGATAAGATCGGCAAAACATATGGGTTTTCGACCAAATCAACGGTATTGCGGGGGCCAAGCGCGGCAATGCCGTCGACTTGTCCACCCGTCTTTTCCGCATCAAGGGCCTCTGCGCGCAAGGCAGCCGCGTCGATTGCGGGGTCTTCGCTGACCACAATGTCGATCATGGTATCGTAATCATCAAACAGTAAAGGGCGCGCAATATTCGCCGTTGATTCAAACACACCAACAATATTTTGTCGCCATTCAATCGTGTTTTCCTGATCTATCCAATAGAGGCGCTTGCCTGATTTCGTCGGGCCAACTTCCAGCCTGCCGTTTTGACGATCAAAGACATAGAGCTGTGTCAAAGGGAGCAATTGCCGCACGCTGCCGCCGCCATTTTGCTCGGCGCTGGCCTGTGTGGGCGCACGCAAAAGAACGCGTTGATAAAGGCTTGATTTACCATCCATCAAGAGCGGCTCTTTGGCGAGAGCCATCTGTGCCAGAAGAAGCGTGCAACATATGGTTAGAATTCTATGGATCGGGCGCATATCACTCTGCCTCCTTTAATCGAGCGAGATCAGAGGCCACATCCGCCCCCTGTTGCTGCGCGGCCTCATAGGCGCGGATCGCCGCGCTGATATTCGGTTCAGGGAACGGCGACGTGGCCGACGAGTGGAACTTCGGATCATACATATGGGCCAACATGATGTTTAGCGTTTGCTTAGCCTTTGCATCCAATTCAGATGACCGCGACAAGGTGATGAGCTGGCCCAGCGCGTCATTGAGGTTTTGCGCGTCGCCCGACGCAATCAAGGCCCGCAGCTGCGTAATTTCAGCGGCCTCTTGCGGCCCCTCAGGCAACTGAGCAACAGGCGTAGGCTCAGCTTCAGACACTACGGGTTCTGGCGCTTCAGTTTCGGGCATTTCGGGTTCAGTCGTTTGGTTCGGTGCCGCGGACGGCGCCGCCACATCGGGCGCCACTGTGTCTTGGGGCATCAAAAACATAAATCCCGCCACGCCCGCGGCAATCAAGACGCCGCTGGCCCCCAAAATGACTGGTAATTTCGAACCTGACTTTGCCGCCGCTGGCGCCTGAGGGGCGCCGGACGGTTTTGGCCCATTTGCCGCCTCGCCCTCAAGTGCCGCTTTGAACAGGCTCTCTGCCTCTTCGGGGCGCTCATGCGGGTCGGCCTTGAGCAATTGATGGAGGACATTGGCCACCACGGGATCAACATGAGAGGGCAGTTCAATATCACTACGCCGATATTCGATGACACCGGCGCCTTGATCTTGGCCCGGCACATCGACCCCCATCGTGCGCATTAACACCAATGCCAAAGCATAAAGATCAGATTTGCGTGATATCTTACCACCAAACAAACCCAGCTGCTCTGGCGCGGAATAATTGAATTTACCAACGAAAGAGTCGCCAATGATCGATTGGTCTTGCCCAATCGTATTGGATGCCACGCCAAAATCAATCAGCTTGGATTTCTCTATGGCATCATCAACGACCATGATGTTATCGGGCGCAATATCGCGGTGCACAATCCCTTGGTCATGCACCGCCCGAAGCGCACCAGTTAGACGCAGACCTAGCTTCAGCACATCCTCTGGCTGAAGCCGCGCCCCATTGGCCAAGAAATAAGAGAGCGGCTTGCCCGTCAGATATTCCATAACGATATAAAGACGCCCGTTTTGCCCCATCAAGACTGTCTCGAGCCGCACCACCCCGGGATGAGAGATCCCGCGCAGCAATTGAGCCTCTCGCAAAAAGAGCTGTTTGCCCTTTTCACCATACGACGGATTGCTCAGCACTTTGATCGCCACATCATGACCCAGCGGAATATTCACCGCGCGAAAGGTTTGTCCCATCCCGCCTTCGCCCAGCTCTGAGTGAAGTCTATAGGTGTCTTGGATCACATATCCCGGTTCTAACGTGTTGGTCATGATGATGGGCCTTTTAAGGTTACGGCGCTAAGGAGAGCGCAATTTTCTGATAATCTTTGAGCAAGAGCGCCTTATCGACAAAGCCCTTTGCAATGCGTCCATCGATATGACCCGAGATCGTGTTAAAACACGTCTTGCGACGATCCGTAGCCTCTGCAGACGCATCGCGCACGGCATCGAGCTGATCGCGCAATAATTCATCTGAATAGTCAGATGAGAGCACTTCGATCAAATTCGCATAGTCCCCCAACTCTTTTTCAATGGCGGCCTTGAGCCCCTCCAATTTGGCATTGGCGTCCTCCAAGGCGGCGTCCACCTCTTTGAGCATCTCAAAATCGCCCGAGGCTTCGACTTCGGCGCGGATCTCTATGATGTTTTGGCGCAGTGCGTTGACCCCAAGGGCATTCAAATGGCGTTGCAAGACTTGATCACACATAAGACTGCCTGAAACGAACAATTGACGAAGCGTGCGGTTGCGTTGGACATTTTGATCGGCCTGCGCCGCCAAAAGCGTGTTTTTAATGACTTCAATCTGCATCCGCGCGCCTTGATCTGGGGCCGCCTCGCTCATGCGGGTCAACAGTTCAAGCACCTCTTCGGTCGAACGTGCCGAAGCTGCCTTTGGATCAGCGCGGGCCAAATCCTTTAGATCAGAAAGGATTTGTTCCATTTGCTCGCGCGTGGCCAAAGCAATAGAGGATAACACGATCCGCGTGCTCATATACTCTTCGCGCACAGGGGCGATGGAATACACGTCAATGGGTGCAATCTCGTAGCGCGAGGCCGATGAAATCTGTTCAATCGACGTGCGCGCGTCTCCGCCGCGTTTGATCAGGCCACCTGGCTGCCCTTGCAGACGACCCAATCGCACAATGGCAAATTGTGAGGCCACTAATTCAGAGGCATTGCCCAACATATCATGCAGCCCCAGCGGATTGGGCCGCAATGTCCCAATCGATTGCACGCGGCCATTGGCGCTATCTGATCCACCATGGGCAATGTAATCATTGAGGGAACTGCCAGGCTCAAGCGGCGGGTTCGGCGCCCGAAAATCGGCCTCGTCCACAGCCGTGCCACCGCGGGCCGCGAATTCCCACTCTTCTTCGGTGGGCAAACGCACAAAGGGCTGCGCCGGTGTCACAAACGGCAAATCAGTAGGCATATTTTGCAACAGCCATAGGCTATAGGCCTCGGTGAATGCGTCATATTCCAGTTTAGACCGCTCCACAGCTGGTACAAAACCGCGCCGCCGCGGGGCCCGCTCGGGGCAGGCGCCTTCCCCTTGGGCGGCAACATCCATCATAGTTGTGTACTGCGCCTCGGCCAATTCGTATTTTGCCATGTAAAATAAAGGGTGATCTTTTTTCGGTCCAGTGATCTGCCGAAACGGGCCAGACACATATGATCGGCGCAGACCATTGAGAAACGGCTGTTCATCGCCCTCTTGCCCAAGGATCACCGTCACATCGCCGACAGTGCCGCCAGCATTGGGCGTGTACACCGGACGAAACACCATCGCCCCACCACAGGGCATGGGCAAAGTTAAATCATCTGCGATCGGCTGGGGATTGTAATATTTTTCATCCCAAGTGATCTCTTGGCTTACGGCACTAGATGCACTCATAAGGCCGCCAAGGATCCCCCAAACCATCCCGCCACACAGTGCCGCCATCCACGATTTAACCATTGGTCAACACCTCTCCCAATTCAACGTCTATGATCGTTTTCACCGCCCATAAGGATGACAGCCCAACAACACCAATCAGCGCAACTGCAAAGGTGATAATATCTCCAAAAGTTAAAATTGCGATCTGTGTTTGAACCGCCGCGCCAAAGACAACATTCACAAAGATATTCACCAGCAGTGTCAGCACAATCGCAATGACAAACCCGCCAAAGGTCATCATAAGATTTTGCAGCACAGGGATCACAGCGATCCGCGCCGTATGGTGGCGCATCAACTTAAGCAAACTATAATCGCTGCGCCGCCGCTGCGTCCACGCGCGCAAATTCGCGGCCATAGCCACGCCATATCCCAACAATCCCATGACCGCCAACAGCCCGTATATGAGGTCAACCCCCCGCTGCAGGCGCAACATCAACGGCACATTGCCATTGACGGGCTTAGCCCGAAGACCCTGTGCCTTGAGCGTATCGACTAAACTCTCGACTTGGCTCAGATCCTTGGCATAGATCCGCATTGACGCAAACTGCGCCGGAAGTGTGAAGCGCGCGTACCAATCGTCTGGAGTGATCGTGTCATCATCGCGAAATGCCTCAACTTTGATCATATCATCAATATGCATCAACACCGCAGGCGTGGGATAGAGTTCATGACGCACGACCCCCAAGATTGACGCATCAAAGATGGCCTCCTCTTGGCGCGTTTGGATGCGCCGTTCGAACACAAGTTTGACCCCCCCCTCGGTGGCCGCCAACTCATCCGCGAGGGATTGCGTAATATACACCGTCCCAACGCGCAGCTCTGCCCCCTCAAGCAATGGATCTCCCACGATAGACGGGACGATCTCTGCAGGGGCGCGGCGGCGGCCGTTTTCGTGTTCGATCATATTGGCCTGGGCGTTGATCGGCCGTGTCGTGGGCATAACAAATCCCATTTCCTCAATCTGTTGATAGGCGCGTAAATCCTCGAACGTGATTTGATGGGCGCCTTGCAAATACACCTCGCGGTTCACTGGGGCCGTCACGAGGGCCTCGATCGTTTGATCCAACGCCCCATGTTTCAACGACAGTGCCACCATCAACGGCACCAATACCCCGCACAATGCAAAGGCATAGCACAGGGCCGAGATCGGCTCGAATTTCAGCTCTTTGAAGGCAAGACTAAAGGGCGACATGGCTTAAATCATGTTGTGAAAATGTGGAATACAAGCGGCCCTCAATATCAAAGGCACGGTAATAGATCTGCTTAGTGGCGGGCACGTCCATTTTCCCCAAGTCATGCGAAGCAATCACAAAGCTCGCCTGTGTCATCGTCCGCAGCGATAGGATCGCATCAATCACGCGCCGCGACGTTTGTGGATCGAGGGCCGAAAAAGGTTCGTCCATCAAAACGAGTTTGGGCTTTTTGATAAACGCACGGGCAATCGCCGCGCGCTGACGCTGTCCCACAGACACTTCGGAGGGGAGCCGGTCCAGCAAATCTTGGATCTCAAGAGTTTGCGCCAACCTCGCCAACCATGCCTCGTCCAATGCGTGCTGCGCCCCAAGGCCCAGCACGATATTTTCACGCAAGCTGAGAAATTTGATCAATTGATGCACCTGCGGCACAAAGGCAATCTCGGCTTGCCCCTCGGCTCCGCCCTCGCCCAGCATATCGCGCCCTTCAAACACATAGGTCTGATCAGCAAGCGCCGTCGGCGCAATCGCCCCAAGCAACAAGGCGATCAGCGTGCTTTTCCCCGTGCCCGACCGGCTATCCAGCAGGACCAAGCTGCGCGGCTCAAGCGTGAGGTGATCAAGGACAATGCTCAATTCATCCGAGAGATCCACGCCCAGATTGCGCACTTCAAAATGCGCAACCTTTTGATTTAAGACGCGGGCCATCACTGACATTACGTTGCCTTTTTGAGCCGTAATTGAACAGATTGGCCCAATTGGATTTGAGAGTTCAGGCCGATGTGCTGATCTTGATGTGGCGGGACTTCGCGCCCATCCACATAGCTTTTGTTGCTCGAGCCATTATCTGTGAACACCAACTTGCCATCGCTATGGCGCAGTTTGGCATGCACGCGGCTGATGTCATTGGCACCAAATCGGATCGCGCAGCTCGCCTCGCGCCCCAGTTCAATGCCGCGCTTGAGATCGTCGCTTGAGACACCAAATTTTTTCGTCTGACCATTTTCCGATGCATAGATATAAATAGACGCAAAGGCATCCCCCTCTTTGGATCCCCCAGAGCGGCCCGTCATTTGCCAAACAACGACCCCGCCCAGACCAACAACAACGATGGAGGCCAAGAAAATCTGCACCAATGGCGAGGATAAAAAGCCAATGGCCCCTTCAGACCCGCAGCTTGACCGATAGGTTTTCACAGGCAAATCGGCCTCGCGCAAAAACGCCAAAACCTCGAGCGAAGAAGAGGCCCAAAAGGCGCCCGATGGAATATCGCCATCAATCGCAGCGGATTTTGATGTATTCACCCCGACAACTTGACCGCAAGTGTCAAACAACGGCCCGCCCGAGTCGCCGCTATTGACCGGCGCCGTGTGCAAGATGATGTTCAAAGGCAGGTCACCTTCGTACCAAGTGCTCGTCATAGAGCGGCTGATAATACCCTCCGAAAAGGTCGCATCGACTAAATCGTTGCTACTCGTTGCGGTGCTGAGCCCAATATCCGCCAATGCGGGATAGCCAAGCTTG
The DNA here is from genome assembly GCA_039767595.1 of Paracoccaceae bacterium. Lineage (GTDB taxonomy): Bacteria > Pseudomonadota > Alphaproteobacteria > Rhodobacterales > Rhodobacteraceae > JBDNBY01. The sequence continues at coordinate 6,591 of JBDNBY010000047.1, forward strand.
GCCACTTCTTCGGATTTGGACAATTCGCGATTGGCCAATTCTAAAATCGAAATATCATGCCGCGTATTTTTTTTGCGAATAATTTTAATCGCGGCTAAGTCGCGGCGCTCATCCACACGAATAACCTCGCCTTCATAGCTCAGCATACCCAGCGGCGTCTTAAATGCCACTTGAACGGTGCGCGAACGTCCGACCACATGCTCATTGGTCATGACGATGAGAGCATCCTCTTCGTCATTCTGAACTTCGGTGACAACAAAACCTGACCCGATCCCCTTGTCTGCGATGATCCGAGCAACGCCATTTTCTATGGTTTTCACCACAGTGCTAAAGGCATGCGCCGATGACAGCGATAAAACCGATAACATTAAGCCAAGTAGCAAACTGAAAACGTGGCGTGTCATGAGAGGACCCCTTTGTAATCTAGGACATAATACGCAACCAGCGCCACAAGGGCCGCCAGTGCAATGAGAAATACGCCAAAGAGCAAGGGATCAGGCCGGCGCCGTTCGTCTTGCAATGGCAGTTCTTTGATTTTGGACAGGCCGCTAAACCCTTGCGTCAATTTTTGCGCGACATGATCAGATGGCACCGCGATTTTTGACATCGCGGCCTTGACCGCATCTGAGGATGCCGTCGCGAGCGATGCGGCATTTGAAGCCCCGCTCGACATGTTGCCCGATGATGCAGAGGTAAAGTTTAACCGCAATTCGCGCGCAATATCAGATGCTTGTGCAGGCCTATCCCGCGGATGCAACGCACAGCATCGATCAACCATTTTCAAAAGGCGAGAGGAATACTGTGCGCCCAGATCACTGTGAGTGGCGAGCGGGGTGTATGGATCAGGTTGCCCATTATCCACCATCGCCTGACGCTCGCGCGCAGGGGGCGGCGCCTTTTGGGCAATTAAAATATAAAGCGAGACGCCAAGCGCATAGAAATCGGTTTGCGGTCCCTCTTCGAATTTGGACTGCGGA
>JBDNBY010000048.1:0-3749 GCA_039767595.1 Paracoccaceae bacterium
AGTCACCTTTGCCGGCCCTTTGGTCACGCTCCAAGACATTGGGCGCCGCGGGCATATGCGCTATGGCGTCGCGCCATCTGGGCCCATGGATCCCTTGGCGTTTGAGGCCGCGCACATGGCCCTTGGCAACACAGGGCAGCACAGCGCGATCGAAGTATCACTGGGGGGCGTCATCCTGACCTGCACGGCGGGGGCGACCACTGTGGCCATCACGGGCGGCGATTTCACGGTTGAGCACGCCGGCCGCGCCCTTCGCTCTTGGACCGTGTTGACTGTGCAAAAGGGTGATCGCCTCGCCATTCGTGCCGGATCTGCTGGCAGCTGGGCCTATGTCGCCTTTGCTGGAGAGTTGATGACACCCACATGGCTCGGCAGCGCCGCGACCCACGCTCCCTCTGGCTTTGGCGGAGGTGCCTTGCGTTCGGGCCAACATCTACACCTGCGCGAGGCCGCGCTGCGCGACGATCGCCTCGGCGATATACCGGCACCAGACGCCGCGGCCACAGGCCCCCTGCGCTGCGTCATTGGCCCTCAAGATCACCACTTCACGCCCGAGGCCATCGACAGGTTTCTTGGCGCCCCCTTTACCGTCAGCCAAGCCTATGACCGCATGGGCATGCGCCTTGAGCGGCCGCGCCTTGCCCTCAAAGACGCTCTATCCATCCCGTCCGAGCCGATCGTGCGCGGATCGGTCCAAGTCTCGGGCGATGGGGTGCCCACGGTCTTAATGGCCGACCATCAAACAACGGGCGGATACCCGAAAATAGCAACAGTGATATCCCCTGACCTCCCCAGATTGGCCCAGCACCGCGCCGGAGACTCCGTGCGATTTAGCGCTATCTCGAGCGACGAGGCGATTGCCTTGGCGCGGCGCTATGCGATAGGCAAGGCCACCTATCTGACCCAGATCGCCACACCGCGCGGCACATTAGAAGAACGGTTGATGCGCGAAAACCTCAACCACGGATGGGCAGCAGATCCACCCCTGCCCTAGACCCACGGTTGAACTGCGCTACCTCCAGTTCGTTGACGGAGGACTTCATATGATACAGTGGATAAAAAGACTGACCCTCATCTGGGCGATGCTCGGCGCCACCATGGGCCTCGCTGGGCCCAGCATACCAGATGTGATTTCCCAACAAATCGCCGCCTTTGCGGCCAAAGACGAGACAGCAGCCTATGCCCATGCCTCGCCCATGATCCAATCAAAGTTCAAAACGCCCCAAGCTTTTGTCGATATGGTTCAATCTGCCTATCCCGTGATTTGGGAGCATGAAAAGGTCCTCTTTTTGCAATCGGCCGGCCGTGGATCAATGATCTTTCAAGAAGTGACATTCATCGATAAATTTGGAACAAATCATAACTTTTACTATCAAATGATCAAACTTGATGATGTTTGGCGCATTGATGGCGTGTTTGAACATCCCCAAACAGGAAATGGCGTGTAACGCGCAAAACGGTACTCATGACATAAAAATCCTCCTATGCGTGCCATGCTTATCATAGTAGAATAGTGAAAAGTGGGGGGCATTATGACAGATACACCTTTGAGCACGGCGTCTGACGCACAGTTGCGCACAGCGCTCAGTACGTTTCTTACCGAATTCACACATCCAGCATTTGGGGCCGTCCCAAAGCGAGAGATTGAATTGCAAGTCTTTCACCTGATGCACGAGATTGGCATGATTGCGCCCGATGCCTCAATCTACGATGTGATGACACAGCTCAAAGTGACACGGGCCAAGGCCTCTCAGCTCCGCTTTGACATGGAGATGCGGCGAATCGGGGACAATAAAGGCGCGCTCAATATCCTCGTCAAAGAGGTGCTGTGCACAACGCGATTTTCCAAAGATGGTGCATATTTCGTACTCGAAATCGAGAACGCCTTGGTCATCGCCCATCTCAAAGAGATCGTTCGCAGTGTGGGGCATATCAGCGACACTTCGCTTAATCCGGCACTTGTACGCCTGTCGCATGATGCGATGATCGCCGTGATCGAACATCTGCTGACACAGGATGAGCAAAAAATTGTGCAACAGGCTCTGATCCAAGCAGGCGCGCCAGACACCAGCTTGAGCGGTATTTTGACATCCGCAGTTACGCATTTGGCACAAAAAGCAGCGGGACAAGTAGTGGGCACCGCACTTGCTCACGCGTTAAAGCCGCTCTTTGATGCTGCGGGCACGGCAATCACTCAAACTTGGGCCGAGATTATTCCACCACGAGACGGCCCCCCTGCCCCCTAAAGCGGCAGATAGAGCAAGGCCAAGGCGATAAACCCACCGATAAACAGTGTCTCCACCACAACCAAGGCAATGGCAGGACCGCCGACTTGGAGCACTTTTTTCAGCGCGGTCTTCATCCCGACACCGGCGATGGCCGACAAAAGCGCCCAGCGAGACAGGCTCGCCATCGTCTCTTTGATAAATTCTGGCACCGCGACGGTTGAATTGAGCACGGCCAACACGACAAACCCAATAACAAAACTTGGTAAAATCGGCGGCGCGGCGGACGACGACGGATCGGTCGTCGTATAGGCGCGCACGACGAGTGTTCCAATCACCACCACGGGCGCCAATAGGGCCACGCGGAACAGTTTGATCAATGTCGCCGTCTCTCCGACATTTTCACTGACGGAAAACCCTGCGCCGACCACTTGGGCCACATCATGGATCGTCGCGCCCAAAAAGACACCCATTGCCTGTTCATCAAAGCCAATGAATTGCGCGAGGATCGGGTAGATGATCATCGCAAGCGTCGACAAGAGCGTCACGGACACCACCGTGAAAATCAGGCGCTGTTCGCTGCGCTCATCTTGGGGCAGGATCGCGGCAATGGCCATCGCTGCCGAGGCACCGCAAATGGCCACCGCCCCCGCAGTTAGAAATGAAAACCGCGGGCCGTGACCAAAAAAACGCCCCACCCAAAGGCCAAAGAAAATGGTCAGCACAACGCCCAAGACAACCAGCGCAATCACCGCCCAACCCAGCGAGGCGATCATATCCGCACTGATCCGCAATCCCAAAAGGGCCACGCCAAAGCGCAGCACCGTTTTGGCACTAAATTCGATCCCCTTAATGCATTTGCCTTCCTCAGAAAGGAAATTCAACGCAATCCCAAACAGTAGCGCCATCAACATCGCCGGTGCATTATAATGATTGGCCACAAATTGCGCGGCAAACCCGACGAGGATGACAACTGTCAATCCGGGCATCACCTCGCGCGCACGATCAATCACACGGGCCATCACAGGGTGGTCGGTTAGTGGGGACGCTTTCATGTCACTTAGCTTTCTTCGATGATCTTATGGATCGTATCAATATAATGACGCGGCACACTGAGGCCGCGCTCTGCCGACGCCGCGCGCATGGCAAAGCGTTTGGCACCCGGGATGCGCGTGCCCTCTTGCGCCTCGATCTGCGTCAAAAGCGCCTCTAAGCGGTCTGCAAATCGACCCGCATCATCCGTGGGCCGCAATAGGATGAGGAATTGACCCACACCAGGCGGCGGGCCATCGGTAGAGAAGAACGAGCTGGCCTCTGTGCTGGTATTTGCGCCCGTAACAAGGGCAGAGAGCACTTCAACAATAAGGGCCAGCGCCGTCCCCTTGGCCCCGCCGATTGCCGTCATGGATCCTGCCAGCGCCGCGTCGGGGTCGGTGGTGTCTTGGCCCTGTGCATCAAGCGCCCAGCCCGTGGGAATAGGTTTGCCCAGCTTGGCCGCATTCATCACTTTGCCGCGCGCCACAA
>JBDNBY010000049.1:0-2675 GCA_039767595.1 Paracoccaceae bacterium
AAAGAGGATGAAATGCTCGTCATTCAAACACGCCACGGTCAAATCCCCATAGAGCCGCCCCTTATGGGTCAGCATCGGGGTTAGGCTCAAGCGCCCTGCTTTGGGCACAGGGCCCGCGAGAACGCGGTCTAAATAGGCGCGTGCACCAGGACCTTGGAACTCATGCTTGGCGAAGTTGGCAATTTCAATGCCGCCCACGGCCTCGCGGACGGCCTGCACCTCGCGGGCGACATAGTCGTGGGATCGGTTGCGCTCAAACGTTGGGGTTTCATGTGCATCTTGTGGACCATCAGCAAACCATAGCGCATGCTCTAGGCCAAAGCTTTGCCCCATCACTGCGCCCTTGCCCACCAAGCGATCATAGAGGGCGGTCGTCATTTGCCGCCGCCCCTTGGGCAAGGTTTCATTGGGGAAGGTCATGACAAAGCGGCGCTCGTAATTTTCAGTGGACTTCACAGTCCCCCAATCGGGTGTCGCCCAATTGCCAAAGCGCGCGACATCCATCGCCCAGACATCAATCGACGGCTCGCCATCAATCATCCATTCGGCCATCGACAGGCCAACACCCCCCCCTTGGCAGAACCCCGCCATGACACCCACGGCGCACCAGTAATTCTTTATGCCCGGCACAGGGCCAATCATTGGATTACCATCGGGGCCAAAGGTGAACGGACCATTGATGGCATCTTTGATCCCCGCCTCGCCCAGCGCAGGGATCCGATCAAAGGCCAGCTCAAGACGATCGGCAATATGATCCAAGTTGGGCGGCAACAGCTCATGACCAAAGTCCCACGGCGTGCCGCCTACTTTCCACGGCACGCCCACAGGCTCATATGTGCCCAGTAGGAGGCCCTCGCGCTCTTGGCGGAAGTAGATATTCGCCTCGTAATCAATGCCGCATGGCAAGCGCGATCCATGATTGGCGATGGCGTCAATCCGCTCGGTGATCAGATAGTGATGCTCCATCGGCTGCACTGGCACATTGAGGCCCTGCATCTGCCCCACTTCTCGCGCCCATAGCCCGCCGCAATTGACGATATGCTCGGCATTGATCACACCGCGCGGGGTGGTCACATCCCACGATCCGTCGGCCCGCTGCGTCGTGGCCGTGGCGGGGGTATGCGTGAAATATTGCGCGCCATGCACCCGCGCCGCCTTGGCAAAGGCATAAGTTGCGCCAGAGGGATCCAGATCCCCATCTTGATCATCCCACAGCGCGGCCAAGTAATGCTTTGGATCAATGAGCGGATGCCGCTCGGCCACTTCTTGCGGGCTAATGAACTCTTGGCTGAGCCCCATGGTGCGGGCCTTAGACCGCTCGCGCTTGAGATAATCATACCAAGTTTTGTTAGACGCCAGATAAAAACCGCCCGTCATATGCAATCCAACGGAATGACCCGAGGTTTCCTCAATCTCTTTGTACAGATCGATCGTGTAGCCCTGCAAACGCGAGATATTGGGATCCGAGGAAATCGTATGAATTTGCCCCGCCGCATGCCACGATGATCCCGATGTCAGCTCGTCCCGCTCTAACAACACAACGTCTTTCCATCCAAATTTCGCAAGGTGGAACAAGATCGAGCACCCCACAACGCCGCCACCGATGATAACGACCTTGGCATAAGAGGGCAGTTTCTTTTCACCAAAACTCTCTTCTTTATGAACTTCAGGCATCTTTATTCTCCTCTTGCAGTATGGCCGCCATGTGCGCCCCTGACGCCGCCGATATCAGCTCTCTACATGCACACATTTCAATACCACGCTTCTGGAATTTCGCGTTTCCGACGGGCGACATAGTCGGCCAATTCCTCGCGTTTCGCATCATCCAATACTGGGGCTTCATACTCTGCCAACATGGCGTTCCAACGATCATAGGCGCGCGCGCGCATGTCTTTGGAGCCGCCCTCTTCCCAGCTTTCGACATTTTCACTATCGCTGAGCTTTGGCTCGTAAAATGCGTTTTGATAATTGCGCATTGTATGATCGGACCCCAGATAATGCCCACCTGGCTCGATCGCCTCAAACGCATCGCGCGCCAGCGCCTCGGCGCCAATGTCGAACCCGTGGCTCAAAACTTTTTGATACCCGCCCAAGCGGTCGGCATCCATGATCAGCTTTTCAAATCCAGTGCAGAGACCGCCTTCGAGCCAGCCGGCCGAATGCAACACAAAATTCGCCCCTGCCAGCATCGTAGAATGCATCGAATCGGCGCTTTCATAGGCGGCCTGCGCATCTTCAACTTTGGACGCAGTCAGCGATCCGCCGCAGCGCAACGGCAGGCCCAAGCGCCGCGCCATTTGACCCACCGCATAGTTCGAAATCACCGGCTCAGGCATCCCAAAGGTCGGCGCCCCAGATTTCAGCGACATCGAGGATAAGAAATTACCCAACACAAAAGGCGCCCCAGGCCGGATCATTTGGGCATAAGCACAGACCATCATCGCCTCGGCCAAAGCCTGCACCACAGAGGCCGCCGTCGAGACCGGCCCCATGGCACCAGAGAGTATGAACGGCACGACAACGATCCCCTGACCACGGCCACAATACACGCGCACCGCCTCAGTCACGACTTTGTCAATCAATAGGGGTGAGTTGGTGTTCACATTGCCCATGATCACGGTGTTCTCTTCCATGACATCGGCCCCGAATAGAATTTCGGCCATATCAACACTGTC
>JBDNBY010000050.1:0-6927 GCA_039767595.1 Paracoccaceae bacterium
ATGCAGCATTTACCGCCGTGATGCCATAAAATTTAAGCACCGGTGGGTTTGGAATTCCAAATTGATTAAAATTTAGGCACGTTGCGGTGCTGTGGGTGATTAAGTAATCACATTTCAGATAGTTTAAATAGCGCGCGCAATCATGGTCAGAGCGTGTTTGCACGCCGCGTGCCGGACATTTGATCGCCCTAATGGCGCAAAGATGTGCCGCTGCGTGACAGTCGAATACCCTGCGCGGGCAAGGGCAAACCAAACAAGCCCCTCTGGCTTATCGTCGCTGCCGCCCGAAGGGCCAGCGATCCCGCTGATGGCGATGCTCATGTCCGAGCCAGAGCGATGCAGGCCGCCCTCGGCCATTTCAATCACACACTGTTCAGAGACGGCGCCATAGGTTTCAAGGGTCTGTGCCTGCACGCCGACAAGGTCGATTTTTGCGGCATTGGCATAGGTCACATATCCGTATTCAAAGGCCGCAGATGATCCCGCTACATCCGTCAGAGCGGCCGCGACCATGCCTCCGGTGCAGCTCTCGACAGTCGAGACGGTCAACTGTGCTTTGATCAATTGCGCGATCACAGTGTCCGCTGTCATAGTGCAACCATATGCCACGCGATGCCCGTGAGTGTCACAACGATCAAGGCAAAGACGCCTGCCCACAGATCATCCAGCATCACCCCCCACGCATCCCCGCGTTGATCGGCGCGGCGCACGGGGCCGCGTTTGACGATGTCAAACAGGCGAAACGCGGCGAACCCAACGACGAGCCCGGGCCAAAGTTTCAAAATGCTCACATCGGCAAAGCTGGCGCCATAGGCCACGCTCCATAGGGCGATCCACTGGCCGGCCCATTCATCGATGATCACTTCGCTGGGGTCCTTGCCGCCTGTGTGCGCCATGTAGCGGGCCGTGGCCCATGTGCCCAACGCGATAATCCCAAAGGTCATCGCGACTATGCCATAGGAGCCAATGATAGGGTGCAGTGCAATCATCAACCCAACGGCCGCCGCCGATCCCCATGTGCCCGGAGCAAACCGCATAAACCCAAGGCCGCCCATCGTGGCGATGATCATAGCGACCCTCGTCATGTGCGTTTCACCAAACAGGCGGTGGCGATTGCGGCGATGCCCTCTTTGCGGCCTGTAAAGCCGAGTTGCTCTGATGTGGTTGCCTTCACGCTCACCCGAGAGAGGTCGATATTGAGGAGGGTGGCAATCGCCTCGCGCATTTGCGGGGCGTGCGGCGTAATTTTTGGATATTCGCAGACGATTGTGCAATCGATATTGCTAATGTCAAAATCTAACTGGCCCACGCGATCGCGCGCATGTTCAAGGAAGATATGACTTGCTGCGCCCTTCCATTTGGGATCAGAGGGCGGAAAGTGGCGGCCAATATCGCCATCTGCAAGCGCACCATACAGGGCGTCTGTGATGGCGTGCATTGCAACATCGGCATCCGAATGGCCCAAAAGCGCCTGATCATGAGGGATCTTGATGCCGCATAAAATCACATGATCGCCATCGCAAAAGCGGTGCACATCATAGCCATTGCCTAATCTTACATCCATCCTTGCCTCAACTTTATCTCTGCGCGTTCAAAATCGGTGGGGTAGGTGAGTTTGAAGTTCTCATCATCCCCCCCGACAATAGTGACCTGATGACCTGATTTGAGCGCCAATGCAACATCATCTGTGGCGCTTTCGCTGCCGGGCTGTGCATGCGCGTCGCGGATCAAAGTGTAGTCAAAACCTTGCGGCGTTTGTGCCCGGTAGAGGTCATCGCGGGGCACAATTTCTGACACCGAGGCATTTTTGGCGCGCCACAGCGTATCACTCAAGGGCACACCGGGCGCGGCGGCCCCGTTTTGCCGCGCAGCGGCGATCACCTGAGAAATCGTGGAATGTTGGACAAAGGGGCGCACCGCATCATGAATAAGGACCATTTCGGGCGCGTGATGTTGGATATGGGCAAGCCCCTTGGCGACTGACGCCGCCCGCGTTGCCCCGCCGATGCAATAGTCATACGCCTCTTGCACCTGCGAAACATCGTCAGGATGCACAACAAGGCATATCGCGTGCACCTCGGGGTGTGTGGTAAATTGGCGAATGGTCCAGTCGATGACACGCTTACCGCCCAGCGGGTGCCATTGCTTGGGCCCTGCAGTCTGGGCGCGTGCGCCGCGTCCTGCGGCCACTAAAAGAGCGGTAACTGTCATCAAATGTCCTATTTTTTGTTCAATTACACTAAATTTCGAGCAATCTCTAGCATTTAGGTTATGAATTATTGCACATTTTTTAATCTTCATATTGGATGTGGTGAAAAGATGTGCAAATTCTAAATGCACACATGCGAGGTTGAATGAACTGGACGCCCCCAAAAATTGCGCTTGCCCCTATGGCGGGGATCACAGATGCCCCGTTTCGCGCGGTGGTGGCGGGGTATGGGTGTGACCTGCTGGTCTCTGAAATGATCGCCTCGGGTGAGATGTTTAAAGAGCATCGACTGAATAAAGAGCGCTTTGAACATGCGGGCGAGGGGATTGAAAACTCAGTTCAATTGGCAGGACGTGATCCAGATGTCATGCACACTGCGGCAAAATATCTGGTCAGCCAAGGCGTTCAGATGATTGATATCAACATGGGATGCCCTGCGAAAAAGGTGATTTCCGGTGCAGCTGGGGCGGCGCTGATGCGCGAATTGCCTTTGGCGCGCCAGATCATCGAGGCCGTTGCGACCTCTGGTGTGGCGCGCTTTAGCGTTAAGATGCGCCTTGGGTGGGACGATGAGACGCGCAATGCGGCGGAATTGGCGTATATCGCCCAAGAGTGCGGGGCAGTGATGATTGTCGTGCATGGCCGAACGCGCGCGCAATTTTACAAGGGCTCAGCGGATTGGGACGCCGTGGGGCAGGTGGTGCGCTGTGTTGATCTTCCTGTTTTGGTCAATGGCGATATTGGCACGGCGGACCAAGCGCGCGATGCTCTGCTCAGATCAGGGGCACAGGGGGTGATGATTGGGCGTGCGGCGCTTGGGGCGCCGTGGCGTTTGGCGCAAATTCGGGCGCAGCTGCTGCAGGAGGCGCCCGTGCCAGACCCATCAACCCAAGAGATCCTGCGCCTGTCGACGCAGCACTACCGCGAGATGTTGGATTTTTACCCTGAGGCAATGGGCTATCGCATCGCCCGCAAGCATTTGGGTTGGTACATGGACTACGCACGCACGCCCGCCCACTTGCGGCGCGAGATTTTGCAATCCACGGATCCGCAGGACGTGATGCGCCGATGGCCGGATGCCTTAGGTGTCGGGACGCGCGACGCGTCATACAAGGAGCAGTTTCATGCATAGAGATCAGCTACCTTGGCACGTCATTCCCTATCCCGCGTTGATTGTTAATTCTGCGGGAGATGTGCTTAGCGCGAATGCGGCGGCGGAGTATTTCTTTAACAAATCTCTCGCTACATTACAAAAGCATACGTTTTTCGAACATGTCGGCATGACACAGGCGGATCATATGGCTATGGCAGGGGCACTGCTGTCTGTTGGACGCTTGTTTATTGCCGATTGCGTCCTTTCGACGGCCCCGCGCATGGATAAGATTGTTCATCTCTCACTTGCGCCCATAGAAGGTGATGAAGGGGCCGAGGCGATCGTTGTTCTTGCCCCGCGCGAACAAGGACGTGCAGCAGATAGTTTTTCAGAGCCTGCAACGGGACTGCAATCGACGATTGGAATGGCACAAATGCTGGCCCATGAGGTCAAAAACCCACTAGCGGGGATCACTGGCGCGGCCCAGCTGCTTTCGATGGAGCTGAGCCGCGCTGAGGATTTAGAGCTGACTGATTTGATTGTCCAAGAGACGCGGCGCGTGACGCAGCTATTGGCACAAGTGGAACAGTTCGGCGATGTGCGCCCCGCGCAAACGATCCCCCTCAACATCCACGACATCCTCGATCGATCTCAGCGTTCGGCAAAATTGGGGTTTGCGCGTCATGTGACGATTGTCGAGGACTATGACCCGTCATTGCCAGATGTTTTTGTGGATCGAGATCAGTTGCAACAAGTGTTTTTGAACCTGTTTAAAAACGCCGCAGAGGCCCTGCCTGAAACTGGTGGGCGCATAAGGTTGCGCAGCTATTATGATCATAGTTTTCGCAAATTAATGCCCACGGGGGAACGGGTCAGTTTGCCGGTCGCGGTTGAGGTCATCGATAATGGTCCGGGTATTCCCGCGCATTTGCAAGAGAGCCTTTTTGATCCCTTTGTGTCGGGTCGTGACAATGGCACGGGCCTTGGCCTTGCTCTCGTCCAAAAGATCCTGAGGCAAAATAATGCGGCAATCACCTTTCATTCAGAGCCCGGCGAGACAGTCTTTCGCCTTGCCCTGCCCAAAGCATAGGAGAGCGATATGGACGGCACGATTTTACTCGCAGATGACGATCGCACCATCCGCACGGTCCTGAGCCAAGCGTTAACGCGAGCGGGATGCAAAGTGCATGCGACCTCGTCTTTGACGACGCTGTTGCGTTGGGTCGAAGAGGGGCGTGGCGATGTGGTGATCACGGATGTGATGATGCCAGATGGCAATGGCCTAGAGTTTGTACCCAAAATGATCGATGATCGCCCTGATCTTTCGGTGATTGTCATCTCAGCGCAAAACACGATCATGACGGCGATTGAGGCGAAAAAAGTCAATGCATTTGAATACTTGCCCAAGCCCTTTGATCTACCCGATTTGATGAAATCAGTGCGACGGGCGTTAAGTATTCAGCCCGTTAAAACGCGCGCCGCCCCGCAAGAGGCCGAGGCGCGGCAGACCGAAGAGCTGCCGTTGATTGGGCAATCTGAGGCGATGCAGCTGCTCTATAAAACGATTGCGCGGCTTCTCAATATCAATGATCCGACCCTCATTCATGGCCCCTCAGGGGTCGGAAAAACCCTGATTGCGCGGATTTTGCATGATTACTCTGATCGGCGGACATTGCCATTTTTGAGCATTTCGCCCGAAAGCCTTGTGCCCCTCGAAGCGCCCGCCGCGATTTTAGACAAAGTGCGCTCTGGGACGTTGGTCATCGAAAGTATCGAAGATAGCACCCACGATGTTCAAGGTCGGATCGTGCGTATGCTAGAGGATCTGCGCCAAGACGCGCCGCGTGTATTGGTCACATCCAAGAGGCCTTTGGCCGCCGCCGTCGCCGATGGGCGGTTCCGCGAGGATCTGTATTTTCGTATTGCGGGCCATGAAATCACTGTGCCCAGCTTGGCCGAGAGGATCGAAGATCTCGCAGCGTTGACACACTCCATAATCAGCGCACAATTCAGAGGCTCTGCCGCCCCTATTTTGGAAGAGGCAGGGCTTCATGTGCTTCAGCGCTACTCGTGGCCAGGAAACGTGCGGCAGTTGAACAATGTGATGTCTCAGGCTCTCGCGGTTCAAGTATCAGGACGGATCACCAAGGATCACATCGAAGGCATTTTACTGGCGCAGCCAGCGGCCGATGCCGTATTGGCGGGGCTTCAATTTGGCACGATGAGCAAATCCATTTTGTTTTTTGCGCAGAAATATTTTGACTCGCATACGCCAGATCTGCCGCCGGCGGGTGTATACGCGCGGCTTTTGGCCGAGTTTGAGCGCCCCGTGATCGAAGTGGCACTGGCGGCGACCTCGGGAAATCAGGCGAAATGTGCCGATTTGCTCGGCATCAACCGCAATACATTGCGCAAAAAGATCAAAGAGCTGGGCCTGAACGTCACGCGCGGCCGCCGTATGATGTAGTTTTTTGTGGCAATGCTGCCGCACTGTGGTAACTATGCCATAGTCGAAGCAGTGGATGAGTGAATGCGTAGGCCAGGTTTGGTCCTTTTTTCAGCAATAAACACAATTTGGATCTCACGGCGGTTTCAAGCTGTGGGGACGATGACGCTGTTTGTCCTTGGCCCGCTGTTGGCCTTGGCAACGTTTGTCTTGATCGGTGGCCCATTTTCAGTCGGTGCCGAAAACGCCCTTTTGCGGTTCGTTTTACTCTTTGATTTGGTCTATGTCCTCGTTGTTGCGGCCTTGGTCATTAATCGCATCTTTCGGATTATTGTGGCACGAAGGGCAAAATCGGCGGGCTCGCGTTTGCATTTGCGCCTTGCAGGGGTGTTTACGGTTGTCGCCCTGACTCCGACGATATTAGTTGCGATCTTTGCCATGCTGACCATTAACATGGGTCTTGAGGCTTGGTTCTCTGAAAGAGTGCGCAATGCGATCGGGGCGGCGTTGACCGCGGCTGAGACCTATGAGCTTGAGCAGTATGAGGGCCTCAACAAAGATATTCGGTCGCTCAAAGACTTTATTGACGACAATTTGCCAGCGATCCAGCGCAACGGATTTCCGGTGGTCTTAGCTCAAGGTCAATCGCAAATTCAACGTGGCCTTAAAGAGGCCTATGTCATTGATGGCGCCTCAGGATTGCGAGTGCGGGGTATTCGATCCTATTTGTTTTTCTACGAAGCGCCGACACCCCAAGAGGTGCAGCGTGCAGAAGACGGGCAAATCGTTTTTATCTTAGATGGCGCGCGCAATGAGCTGCGCGCTTTGATCAAGCTGTCGACCTATATTGATCGCTACCTCTATGTCACACGCGAGGTGGATGGGGCGCTTTTGGCGTTGCTTGATGATACGCAGCAGATGGCGCAGCTCTACCAACAACAAGAGCAAGAGCGCGGTCGACGTCTGTTTGAATTTGGTTTGATTTACCTTGGGTTTGCATTGATCTTGATCCTTGCTGCGATCTGGCTCAGCTTGTGGTTTGCTGAACGTTTATCGCGCCCCGTTGGACGTCTGGCCGGCGCGGCACAGCGTGTCGGGGCAGGGGATATGAACGTGCGTGTTCCCCAAGAAAAGGGCGATGACGAAATCGCCATGCTGGGGCGTTATTTCAACGAGATG
>JBDNBY010000051.1:0-9385 GCA_039767595.1 Paracoccaceae bacterium
ATTTCAAGCGCAGGGCCACTGACCGCCCAAGGCCCAAGCCAGTCCTGTAGCTGTTTGATATGATCGGGCGCGCCAATGGCAAAGCCAAGTCGCAGCCCCGCCAATCCCCAAAACTTCCCAAAGCTTTTGAGCACGATCACATTTTTGTGGCGTGCCAGATCGATATGACTGTCATCGGGGCAAATATCGGCAAAGCTTTCGTCGATCACAACAAGAGACCGCCCCTTTGGATCCATGGTATACTGCGTGCCGGTGGGGTTGTTGGGATGCACGCGGACCATCGCATCGGCAGGGCTATCTTCGGGCACAATATGCCAGCCGTGCGCGGCAAAGGCGCTTTGGTGTTCGTTATAGCTGGGATGCGCAATGGAGACAGCGCCGTGGGGCACAAGAGCAGGGATGCGAGCGATCAGGGCCGAGGCGCCGGTGCCCATCACAACATGCGCCGCATCTGGAATGTTCCAAAACTGCCGCGCCGCCCTCTCGATCCGGTCAAAGGCCCCGCTGTCGGGCAGGGCGGTCCAACTTTGTGCACTCAGATCGCCAATCGGATAGGGCACAGGATTGATCCCTGTCGAGAGGTCAATCCAATCGGCGCGCGTGCCGCCATATGTGGCAATGGCGGCATCTAAATTGCCGCCATGATCGTTGGTGTGATGTTCCATCTCGGGACCTATTCTTTCGCCGCACTGTGCCGCGCGCGCGGCGTGGATGCAAGCGGCGAAATGGTCCTATTGAATGGCTACGACCGCCGTGCGCCGCGTGGGTAGATCCCACTCAAGCACAGGGTTGGTTGGCAAGATCCGATTCGGATTAATCGTGTCGTGGCTATAGTGATAGTGCCGCACGATATGGTTCATATTCACCGTCTCGCGGATCTGGGGATGTTGATAGAGCGCGCGGGTGAAATCCCAAATTTGCGGGTAATCGATGATCCGCTTGCGATTGCATTTGAAATGCAAGTGATAGACCATGTCAAACCGCACCAGCGTCGTGAAGAGGCGAATATCCGCCTCGGTCACACGATCCCCCATCAACCAATCTTGAGCCTCAAGTCGCGCCTCAAGTGTATCGAGCGCCTCAAATAGACCTGTGACCGCGCGATCATAGGGGCCTTGGGCCGTAGCAAAGCCGGCCATATAGACGCCATTGTTGATCTTGGGATAGATCCAGCTGTTGACCTCTTCGATCGCGTCGCGCATCGGGGCCGGCCATAGATCCAGCGTATTGCCCGTGAGCGTGTCAAAGGCGCTATTGAACATGCGGATGATTTCCGAGCTTTCGTTCGAGACAATCGTCTGTGTCTGCGTGTCCCACAAAACAGGCACCGTCACGCGCGTGGTGATGTCGGATTGCGCCGAGAGATAGACATCGCGCATAAACGCATGGCCCATCAAAGTATCGCCCGTCGCCCCATGGTCATCGGTCTCAAAGGTCCACCCTTCGCCCAGCATGTCTGGATGCACCACGGATACAGAGATATGATCCTCTAATCCCTTCAGAGCCCTAAAAATCAGTGTGCGGTGCGCCCAAGGGCACGCATATGAGACATAGAGATGATAGCGCCCCGAGGCCGCCGCAAAGCCGCCCGTGCCAGAGGGGCCGGCACTGCCATCTTCGGTGACCCAATTGCGAAATTGCGCTTCTTGGCGCTGAAATGATCCACCTGATTTTGACGTATCATACCACTGATCGCGCCATTGCCCTTCGACTAACAAACCCATGCGATTACTCCTTTGTTTTTTTGACAGATAGCCAAAGCTGGCCTGCGCATAAATAGAGAGTTCAGCGCATGGGTTGTGCGTATTTGCGCAAGTCTATTATTGTAGATCGGCAAAGGCCGCCTTGAGCCGCGCGCAGGCGGTTTCCACATGCGCCTTTGGTGTGGCGAGGTTGAATCGCAGATAGCTCTCACCGCCGCTCCCAAAGGTTTCCCCGTGATTGACGGCGATTTTGGCCTCTTGTTCCACACGGGCGCGATACTCTGATGGGGTCATGCCTGTGCCCGAAAAATCGACCCACGCCAAATAAGTCGCCTCAAGCGGCATGGCACGCAGTCCCGGGATATCGGCGATCGCCTCGTTAAAGA
Organism: Paracoccaceae bacterium; assembly: GCA_039767595.1. Taxonomy (GTDB): domain Bacteria; phylum Pseudomonadota; class Alphaproteobacteria; order Rhodobacterales; family Rhodobacteraceae; genus JBDNBY01. Next base: position 2,090 of record JBDNBY010000051.1, read on the forward strand.
TCTGCTGATTTTCGGCGATATACTGCGTGACGGCATCCACCCATTGGGCACCCTCGGGGCTATAGGCCGCCGTCGCCATATGCAGGCCAAAGCTATTGGCCGACTGGCCCAATGCGGTCATCCGCTTGGCAAATCGGCTGCGCAGCGTCTCGTTTTCAATGATCACATTGCCGGAATGCCCGCCCGCGATGTTAAAGGTCTTAGTCGTGGCCGTCATGATAATAAGGCGATCGATGATAGATGGATCGACCAGCGACATCACCGTGTGCCGCGCCTCGCCCAAAATGAGGTCGTGGTGGATTTCATCGGACACAAGGATCAAATCATGCTTTTTGCAAAAATCAGCGATCTGTTGCAGCTCGCCGCGCGACCAAACGCGGCCCCCGGGATTGTGCGGGGAACACAGGATAAACAGAGTTTCATCGCCTCGAAGGCCCGCTTCCCACACGGCCACGTCAAATTGATACCGGCCGTCGACGAGCGCCAACTCGGCCTCATGGACGCGGCGGTCGGCGGCTTTGATCGTGCGCGCAAAGGCATGATAGACCGGCGTTGTGATAATCACCCCATCACCCACCGCCGTATAGGTATCAATGCACATCGCCGTGCCATTGACCAAGCCATGGGTGGTGAAAATCCAAGATGGGTCAACGGTCCAGCCGTGACGCTCTTGCATCCACCAACAAATCGCGGAGCGATAGGCGCTATCATCTCCGAAATAGCCATAGATGCCCTGATCCACATAGGCGCGCAGCGTTTGTTGGATGGGGTCTGCGGCAGGGAAATCCATATCGGCGACCCACATCGCGATCCCCTCATCAGCGGGCACGCCATACGCAGACTCCATTAAATCCCATTTCATTGAATGCGTGCCGCGGCGGTCAATCACGTTATCAAAATTCATTTTAGCCCTCTTCTGTCAATGTATGAACCATAGCCAATGTCTTGACCGTTGCAAGTGCGCGCAGGTCGCATTAAATGAGGAATATGATTAGATCTCTCGTATTACACCCCGATCCGCGCCTGAAGAAAACATGCACGCCGGTGGCCGACCTCAGTGATGAGTTGCGCGCCTTGGCGCAAGATATGGTTGAGACCATGTATGATGCGCCTGGCATTGGTCTGGCCGCCCCCCAAGTGGGGGTGTTGGATCGGCTGATCGTCATGGATTGCAACAAAGACGAAGAGGCCGCGCCCGATCCCATCGTGATGTTCAATCCCGAGATTCTGAGCGCCTCGGATGAGATGTCGGTTTATGAAGAGGGCTGTTTGTCGATCCCAGAGCATTACGGCGAAGTGACGCGCCCTGCGGCGGTGCGCGTTGGCTGGATCGATTTGAACGGCACCCCGCAAGAGCGTGACTTTGACGAGCTGTGGGCGACCTGCGTGCAACACGAGATTGATCACCTCAATGGCAAGCTTTTTATTGAGTACCTCGGCCCGATGAAGCGGCAATTGATCACGCGCAAAATGCAAAAACTCAAACGCGAACAGGCCCGAACATGAGCGCGCGCGCATGCCTTTTGTGGCCAGATGCGCGGTTGCGCAGTGTTGCGGCGCCCGTTGAGGCGATCACCGATGACATTCGTAGAGTGTGGGACGATATGATCGCCACGATGGAGGCTATGCCAGGCGTCGGTCTGGCGGCACCGCAAATTGGCGTGGGGCTGCGCTTGATTGTTGTAGATGCCTCAACAGAGCGGGGCAAAGCCGTGCGCATGGCCAATCCCGAGATCCTCAATGCCTCAGCGAAATTGCGCGAACATGAGGAAGCCAGCCCAAATTTGCCCTATGTGTCGGCCAAGATTAAACGCCCGCGCGGTGTCACAGTCACCTACTTGAACGAGCATGGCCAGCGCGATCGCCGCGAATTTGTGGGCCTGTGGGCCACCTCTGTGCAGCATCAGATCGACCACCTTGAAGGCAAGCTGTTTGTCCATCGCCTGTCCAAGCTGAAACGCGATATGCTAATTAAAAAATCACTGAAATTGGCGGAGCAGGGCGCATGAAAATCGTCTTTATGGGCACGCCTGAGTTTTCAGTGGCCGCGCTTGATGCTCTTGTGGACGCCGGTCACGAGGTGCTGTGCGTCTATTCTCAACCACCGCGGCCTGCGGGGCGTGGCAAGTCCGAGCAGCCCAGCCCAGTGCACACACGCGCCGCGGCGCTGGGCCTTCCGGTGCGCACCCCGCTCAATTTCAAAGATCCCGCAGATGTGGCCGACTTTGCGGCGCTGGGCGCGGATCTGGCGGTGGTCGTGGCCTATGGGCTGATTTTGCCGCGTGCCATTTTACAAGCGCCGCAACAGGGCTGTTTGAATATTCACGCCTCTCTTTTGCCGCGTTGGCGCGGGGCGGCGCCGATCCACCGCGCGATTATGGCAGGGGACCTCTCGACAGGCGTGTGCATCATGCAAATGGACGAGGGGCTAGATACGGGGCCTGTTGTGTTGCGGCACACAACTCAAATTGCCGATGAGGAGACGACCCTCGATCTTCATGATCGATTGGCCGAGATTGGCGCAGCGGCGATTGTAGACGCCTTGGCCACACTAGTCACCCTCACGCCAGAGGCTCAAGACACCGTCGGTGTCACCTATGCGCATAAAATCGACAAAGCCGAGGCACGGATTGACTGGTCGCGTCCTGCCCAAGAGGTGGCGCGCCATATTCGTGGCCTCTCGCCATTTCCCGGCGCGTGGTCGATGGTTGAGGAGACGCGCGTGAAATTTCTAAATGCACGCGCGGTGGATCAACAGGGGCCTGCGGGGCAGGTGATCTCGGATCTGCGCATCGCCTGCGGCACGGGGGCAATTGACGTCACGCGCGCACAGCGTGCCGGAAAATCTGCCCAAGAGACCCAAGAGTTTTTGCGCGGCATGCCCAGCCTTCAGGCCGGCACGCAATTCACATAATCAGCGCCGCGCCGGTGGATGCGCTGGACCCGGTAGGCGCAGGCCAAAACTGATGGATCCCATCCGCAAGGCCCATGTCACACCAATCGTCACGCCAAAGACCCACAGGCTATCGCCGATCACATGCCATAGGCCAAGACCGGCGAGCGCCCCCGCAAATGCGGCCGAGACATAGAGCTCGCGGTGACGCAGGACAAGGGGGATTTCATTGCACACAACATCGCGCAACAGCCCCCCAAACGTGGCCGTAATCATCGCCATAAGGATCGCAATTGGCCCGACATACCCGACGCTAATCGCAATGCCCAAGCCCGCAGCCGACGCCACAGCCAAGGCCACCGCATCAAAGCGCAATAGAATATGCAGACGGTTCTCAATTTTGGGCCCGATAAAGTAAATCAACGCGGCCCCCACTAAGGCGGCCGCGATATTGGTGGGATCTTCGATCCAAAACACAGGGTTGCGATCGAGCAAAAGGTCGCGCACCGTACCGCCGCCCAGTGCCGTGAGACAAGCGATAAAGGCAAAGCCGATTACATCGAGCTGTTTGCGCGAGGCCGCCAATCCACCCGAGAGGGAAAAGACAAACACCGACGCATAATCAAGCGCCATCAGCCACGTCATTTGAACGGCTCCATCCCTTGGCGGGCCAGCTCATCGGCACGTTCATTCTCGGGATGTCCGGCGTGGCCTTTGACCCATTCCCATGTGACGGTGTGAACTGCATGGGCGGTATCAAGGCGTTGCCACAGGTCTTCGTTCTTAACGGGCTTTTTGGCGGCGGTTTTCCATCCGTTGCGCTTCCATCCCGCCAGCCATTTAGTGATCCCATCTTTGACATAGGCGCTATCGGTGACAATGGTCATTTGCGTAGGTTTGCTCATGGTCTCAAGCGATGTGATCGCGGCCATCAATTCCATACGGTTATTGGTTGTCTGAGCCGCGCCGCCATTCAAAGTCCGCTCTTTGACCACGGTGCCATCAGGGCCAATCGCATGCAGCAAAACACCCCATCCCCCAGGCCCCGGATTGCCCGAACAGGCGCCGTCGGTGTAGGCGATAATCTTCATGCGCTGGCCCCATAGAGGCAGCCAATGACGATGGCCGTCAATACGAGCCGCAGACGCAGCCACCATGTCGGCGTCAGACCCCAGTTGTGAAAGAGGATGTCGATCATAAGCACGGCCCCAAAGCCAATCATCAAATTATCGGCCTGTGCCGTGCTGCGCAGGCTGACCATGAAAAACACCCAAAGCGCAGGCACAACGCTCAGGCCATAGGCGGCGATCATCATCGTACCGCTGCTGCGCGTGGCAAAGCCCCATAAGACGCCGGACATAAAACATGAAATGACAATGCCATAGGTGATCTGCAGCGACGGGCCCACGAAATTTGGGCCCAGCGTCGTGGCACTCCATAGATGCAGCGGGCTCCAGACCTGCGTGAGCATCCCCCAAACAAAGGGCAAAAGGCCGGCCAAACCCAAAAGCAAAGGCGCGCGTGGAATGCCGATCATGATACCTCTCGAAGGACGCGGGGCACTTTGAATTCGACGCTCTCTTGGGCGGTTTCAACGACTTCGACTGTCGCGTCATAGCGGGCGCTAATCGCCTCAATCACAGCGTTGATCAAAATTTCAGGGGCAGAGGCCCCCGCGGTGACGCCAATGCCAGTGCACCCTTCTAGGGCGCGCCAATCAATATCGGCGGCGGTGTTGATCAATTGCGCATAGGCGCAGCCGCCTGATTTCGCCACTTCGACCAATCGCTTGGAATTCGAGGAATTGGCCGCCCCCACAACTAAGACCGCGTCGCATTTGGGGGCCATGGCCTTGACCGCCATTTGGCGATTGGTCGTGGCATAGCAAATGTCTTCTTTTGCAGGGCCTTGGATCTTGGGAAAGCGCGCGTGCAAGGCGCTGACGATGCCGGCCGTGTCATCGATTGACAGAGTTGTTTGCGTCACATAGGCGATTTTTTCGGGGTCCGCGACGGGCACCTGTGCCACATCTTCAACCGTTTCCACCAACAGCATCTGCCCATCCGTGAGCTGACCCATGGTGCCGATGGTTTCGGGGTGGCCTTTGTGGCCGATCATGATGATCTGTAGGCCGTTTCGCGCGTGGCGCTCTGCCTCGATATGGACTTTGCTCACCAATGGACATGTCGCGTCCACATAGGTCATCTCGCGCGCTGCGGCGGCATTGGGCACAGATTTGGGCACACCGTGGGCCGAAAAAATCACAGGTCGGTCATTGGGGCATTCGTCTAACTCTTCGACAAAAACCGCCCCTTTGGCCCGCAAGTCATCAACGACGTATTTATTGTGCACAATCTCGTGGCGCACAAAAACGGGCGCGCCCCATTTCTCGAGCGCCATTTCAACAATTTTGATCGCCCGATCAACGCCGGCACAAAATCCACGCGGGGCGGCAAGGTATAAATTCAGCTGTGGTTTGGAGGACATGACATTTTCCTGTTCGCTTGTCGTTTTGTACCCAAGGCGCAGCGCAATAGCAATTCCCTGTGACTGGGTCACGGTGTCCACAGGGCGGAATACCTCAAAAGTATGTATATACTCAAACTTAGGTGATGTTTGGCTCAAAAGAATTTATGACGGGCTAGTTATTAATAGGCCTTATACGCCCATAGTGAATAAGGTTGGCAGAGCATGGCATTGCGCTCTTTTCATTCGTACAACGAAAACGGTTCTCAAGGATCGCGTCGTGCTCAAACGGCAAAATTTACATCGGCCTTTGTTTTTGCCATTGCCGTGGTTTGGTTGTGTATTGGCGTTTTAATCAAAGAAGCCTTGGTCAGCTCGACCGCTGCGATGCTGATGTTGACCTCCGTGTTCATTTATATCTTGGCCCAACATGGCCGCGATTGGTGGGCCCGCGTGCTATGGATCGTGTCCGCCACAGTTGCGGTCCTCTTAGGCCACTTTACAGTGCATCCCGTGGGAAATGTCGAGGTGATGATGTTGGCTATGGTCGGCGCACCTTTTTTATTGTTTTCGTTGCGCCGAGAGCGGACAACCGTCGCCATCATAATATCGTTGAATATCGCTGTGCTGTTATTCATGCTCTTTACGCCCATGATTTATTTGGTGCGCCCGTGATTGAGTATGATACGGCTTTTGTTTATTTTCGGTGGCCGAGTTTGTTGACCTCAGTTGCTGTTGTCGTTTTGCAAATGTCGATTTTTGCCACGATGGGCGAGCGGCACAATCGAAGATTACTCGAGTCGAATTTCGATGCGCAGCAGTCTAATCGCGCCAAGAGCGCCTTTTTGGCGTCTATGTCGCATGAAATCCGCACGCCAATGAATGGCGTTATTGGTTTGATTGAAATGCTCGAGCACAGCGATTTGAATGACGATCAAAGGCGGATGTTGCGCACGGTCAGAGAGCCTTCATTTTCATTACTCCGCATCATTGACGATATTTTGGACACCTCCAAGATCGAAGCTGGACGGCTAGAGTTGAAGCCTGCGCCCATGGATCTTTTGGCGCTTGTAGAAGGTGTGGTCGAGACAATGAATTCGTTTGCGGCTGACCGTAACGTTCAACTGCGCCTTAAATTCGAGAGCGATTTACCTGCTTGGATCACGGCTGACCCAGGGCGTTTGCGGCAAATTTTCCTTAATCTGTTGTCCAATGCTGTGAAATTCTCGTCAAAGCATCCTAAGCGATCCGGTGTCGTTGAAATTATCGTCACACATGATTAGCACAAGCGCCTAAAATTCGTGGTCAAAGACAATGGCATTGGCATGAACGAAGAGATGCTCTCGCGTTTGTTTCAACCCTTTAGTCAAGCTGATGATGTCTCGGGCGGAAATTTCGGCGGGACGGGGCTTGGATTGACGATCGTTAAACAATTACTGGGGAAAATGGGCGGATTTATCGTCGTCGATAGCGTACCAGACCAAGGCGCAACGTTCACAGTAACGTTGCCCATTGTAGCGGGCTCGGGCGTTTTAGAGTTTCCAGACCTCCAAGAGTACACCGTTTATTTAGGGGATACAGGGGACCGTGGGCACCGCGTGCTGCATCGCTATATTGAAAAAATGAAGGCCAACCTTGTGCTCTGTTCGTCGTTGCAAACACTGATTACAGAGGCCCGCAACCGCAGAGATAAAACGATTGTGATCGTGGAGGATGTCATTGGACCCGACGCGAAAACGAGCACCTTGCATTCACCAACGCTGCTCGCGGCCAAGATAAAGGTACCGACGCTGGTGATTTCAAATGATCGCAATCAAAGCGCTGGCGGCCACGGGCATGTCTATTCGCTCAAAAGTTCGCCTTTGTTGCCGAGCCATTTGTTCAGTGCAATATCGTATTTTACAGATGTCCCTTTGCATTCAGACCCCCGGCCTGCC